>CALMAP010000150.1:6134-8500 GCA_937859825.1 uncultured Terriglobus sp.
GTACGAAATGTGTGCCGGAGGCCCGCACCGCTGCCTGAACCTGCTTGGCCGGGTGCCCCACAATGACTGCGATCTGCGCGGCGGGAACAAGCTGCAATGCCGCGTCGATCACGTGCTGCAGCAAAAGTTTGCCGCCAACAGCGTGCAACACCTTGGGGCGGCTGCTCTTCAGGCGGGTGCCTTTGCCCGCAGCCATGATGACGATTCCTGGCGAACTCATTTCTTTAGGCTACGACGAAGCCGCCGGTTTGGGGCGTGGCTGTTTGCGCGTTGGCTTGTCTGTTGTTGCAACAGTCTTTATTCGTGCAGCGGTGGCCTTGCGTGATGCCGTCTTCTTTGCGGCAGGATCGTGCTTGATTACAACCGGCAGCTGAGGCAAACCTGCCATCAGGGCTGCAAGTGCACCCTCTGAAGAGGCCGGTGAAGAAGCCAACTCCATGAAGAACTTTTGTGCGTTCACCGGCGGCACGCCATGGGCGGCCCGGACATAGTTCCCGTTGGGCTGCAGGATGCGCGCCTTCATGGTGTCGTCCAGATAAATCTGTAGAATCTCGCTCCGAAGGCGTGCCCGCAGCATGGGATCGTTGACCGGGAAGACAGCTTCGCACCGCTCATAGAGGTTTCGCGGCATCCAGTCCGCAGAGCCGCAATACACCTCACTGCTGTCTGTGGAGGAACCGGCTGCCGTTCCGTTGCAGAACCAGAAGATGCGGCTGTGCTCCAGAAACCGGCCGACGATGGAGCGAACACGTATGGTTTCGCTCATGCCCCGAATGCCCGGTCGCAGCGAGCACATGCCGCGCACGATCAGATCGATTTGAACACCGGCCCTGCTGGCATCGTAGAGCGCGCGTACGGTTTTGCCGTCGAGCAGCGCATTCATCTTGGCGATGATGTGCGCCGGCCTGCCTGCCCGCGCGTGGTCGGCCTCTCGCGCGATGAGTTCCAGCAGGCCTGTAGCAAGCGTGAGCGGCGCCACTAGCAATGGGGCATAAGACTTCTGCTCCGCTTGGGCCGTCAGGTAATGAAAAACCTTGTGCACGGCAGAGGTAATTGCATCATTTGTGGTCAACAGACTGATGTCGGTATAAAAACGCGCCGTGATCGAGTTGTAGTTTCCTGTTCCAAGATGAGCGTACCGGCGTGTTACACCGTCAGCGTCGCGACGCACCAGAAGTGCCAGCTTGGCGTGGGTCTTCATGCCCACGATTCCATGGAAGACTTGCACTCCCGAGTCCTCGAGCGTGCGTGCCCAACGAATATTGGAATCTTCGTCGAAGCGTGCCATTAGCTCGACCACAACTGTCACATCTTTGCTGGCTGCAGCCTCAAGCAGCGCCTGAAACAGCGGCGAATTCGATGAGGTGCGATAGAGCGTCTGCTTAATGCTGACCACATTCGGGTCTGCAGCCGCGGCCTCCATAAACTTTTCGACGGTGCTGTAGCTGTCAAACGGATGGTGCAGCAGCACGTCATGGGAGCGTAACGTGGCGAAGATGCTGAGTGCTTTGCCGGTCTCGTCCACGTCGAGCGGATACTCGCGAGGTGAGAATTTGGCGAACTTCAGATCGGGTCTGTCGATGCTGCCGTAAAGGTCGGCGATGCGCGTGAGGTTCACGGGACCGTCCGTGCGGAAGATCTGCCATCGCTCCAGCTCTTCACGCACGCTTTCCAGCAGGGAACGCGATTCCTCTTCCTGGAGGTAAAGATTGCTATTGCGTGTGACACGGAAGGGAGAACAGGCAAGCACCGCATAGCCGGGAAAAAGCCGCGATGCGTGCGCCTCGATGACTTCATGCAGCGGCACAAAGCGAAACTCACCAGGCTTTGCAGGCAACGGCACCATGCGCGAGAGCGAACGCGGAACGGTCACCACGCCCAGCACGTTGGTATTGCCGCGTTTGCGGCGCAACAGCAGGGCGAGGCAGAGTGCCTTGTTCAACACCCTGGGGAACGGATGTGTGGGGTCGATCGTCACCGGCGTCAGCAGAGGATCGACTTCTTCCGTATAGAAGCGTTCCGCCGCCGCTCGGGCTTCACCGCTCAGATCCTGCCACGTCTCAATGAAGATTTGCTCGTCCGCGAGCGCCGGTACCAGTTCCCGCATCCAGCAGGCATACTGCTCGTGAACGTAGCGATGCAGGCTGTCCGCGAGAACGTTCAGTCTCTCGGCTTCACTTAGCCCGTCGTCATCCTGTTCCGCCGGCACGGCAAATCCGTCTTCAATCCGTTGCAGGATCGCGGCCACGCGCACTTCGACGAACTCGTCGAGATTCGAGGCGGTAATGGAGAGAAACCGCAGCCGCTCGAGCAGTGGATTGGTCTTGTCCCGCGCTTCTTCCAGCCCGCGACCATTGAAGCGGAGC
>CALMAP010000151.1:0-402 GCA_937859825.1 uncultured Terriglobus sp.
AAGATCGGGGCGCAGATTCGCTCGACGTGGTCGAAGTGGGGATGCAGTTTGAAGAGGCCTTCGAAATCCAGATTCCCGACGAGGACGCCGAGAAGATCAAGACCGTAAAGGACGCGACCGACTACATCGAAGCGCACGCAAAGGCGAAGTAACTGTGGCAGAAGTTCGAACCATAACGGCCCGCCGGGTCGTCGTTACGGGCATTGGCCTGATCTGCGGCGTGGGCAATACCGCGCCTGAAATCTGGGAATCCCTGATGGCAGGCCGCAGCGGGATGGGACCGATCACGGCTTTCGATTTGGAAGGCCACCCGGTCCGTTTCGCCGCCGAAGTGAAAAACTTCGATATTCATGCGTTTGTGGACAAGAAGGAGGCCCGCAAAATGGGCCGCTTCATCCACTT
>CALMAP010000151.1:412-5651 GCA_937859825.1 uncultured Terriglobus sp.
GGCGGCATCTGCAGAGGCAATGCAGCATGCCGGGCTCGAAGTCACCCCGGAAAATGCTGAACAGATCGGTGTCCATATCGGTTCGGGCATCGGCGGCTTCGACATCATCGAGCGTGAACACACCAACCTGATGCAGGGTGGGCCTCGCAAGATTTCGCCTTTCTTCATTCCAGCGTCCATCGTGAATCTGGCTGCAGGGCATGTCTCCATCAAGTACGGTGCCAAGGGACCGAATGAAGCCACGGCCACAGCCTGCACCACCTCTGCCCACGCTATCGGTGACGCGTTCCGCATTATCGAACGCGGTGATGCAGAGGCAATGATCGCTGGCGGCTCCGAAGCGACGATCACTCCGCTCTGCGTTGGCGGTTTCGCCTCCATGAAGGCGCTCTCCACCCGCAATGATGACCCGCTTCACGCTTCGCGGCCCTGGGACCGAGATCGCGATGGTTTCGTCATTGGTGAGGGTGCGGGCATCCTGATTCTTGAGGCGCTGGAGTTCGCCCAGAAGCGTGGGGCAAACATCCTTGGCGAAGTGCTCGGCTACGGCATGAGTGCAGACGCCTTCCACATGACCGGCATGGCTCCCGAAGGCGAAGGCTGCAAGCGCGCGATGCAAGCCGCGCTGCGCGTCGCCCGCATTTCGCCCGATGCAATCGATTATGTGAATGCACACGCCACCTCAACCCCGCTCGGCGACGTGATGGAGTCGAAGGGCATTGAGGCCGTTTTTGGCAGGCGGGCACTTGATCATGAGCTCCTGGTGTCCTCCACCAAGTCCATGACCGGTCACCTGCTGGGTGGCGCGGGTGGCCTGGAGGCAGGCATTACCCTGATGGCCATGCAGAAGAGCATCGTTCCGCCAACGATGAACCTGGAGAACGTCGATCCCGAGTGCCGGCTGAATTACGTGCCGAACAAGCCCGTCGAGAAGGAACTGCGCTACGCGCTCTCCAATTCCTTCGGCTTTGGCGGCACGAACGGTTCGCTCATCTTCAAGCGCTGGGAAGGCGAGTAACCGTACCAAACGGAAACTGGCCAAGAGCAGCACGCAAGCCGCTCGACCACGAAAAGAACCCAACGATCCTCTGCGTTCTTTGCGAAAACCTCGCGACCTTTGCGTACTGCTTTTGATCAAGACTCTCGCAGCAAGCCTGGATGAGCAGACCGCATCAGCAGGTCTGAACGCCTTCTCCAGTAAAAGAACAACATCGTCGCGATCAGCACCAACGCCAGGGTGAGTCCAGTCCAGATACCGGCAACGCCTGCAAGCGGCGGTTGCTTTCGGAAGAAGGCCAGATAGATGCCCAAAGGTAAGCCAGCCATCCAGTAGCCCACCAGATTTGCGAGCATCGGTACCCGGGTCAGCCCCATGCCGCGCAGTGCGCCAGTCAGGATAATCTGCACGGCGTCGAAAATTGCAAACACTGCAGCCAGCGCGAGAAGCGGGACAGTGATTGCTACAACGAGTGGGTTTGTGGTGTACACGGCAGTCAGCATGCGTGGCGCGGCAACGAACAGCGTGGCCGAACACATCATGAAGCTCACCCCCAGCAGCAGCGTAAGCATGGCAGAGCGCCTAGCCCGCGCAGGATCTACCGCGCCGATCGCGTGGCCGACCGACACTGCCGCGGCCGACGAAATGCCCAGTGGCACCATGTAGGCAACGGCGGCGTAGTTCAAGGCAATCTGGTGAGCTGCCAGCGCGTCCGCCGAGATGCGACCGGCAAGCACGGTAGCCACGGCAAAGGCACCCACTTCCAATAACAGTGCTGCCGCAGCGGGCAAGCCCAGGCGGACGAGGTGCCGCAGGTCACGCAGGTGAGGTGCCGCCCAGCGCGCAAACAGGGGGTGACCACGCTCCCGCTCATGCTTCCACGCGAAACCTAGTAACATGGCCGCCATGAGCACGCGCGACAGCACCGTGGAAAGTGCCGAACCGCGCACACCCATTGCAGGCAGCCCCAGCTTGCCGTTGATCAGAACGTAGTTGCCTCCCCAGTTGACGAGGTTGGCCACCACGAATGTCCAGGTAACGACGGTGACGCGGCCCATCGCCTGCAGATAACGGCGTGAAGCGGCGTAGAGCAAAAGCGGCAGCGTTCCCCATAGCAGCATGCGGAGATACCCGCCGGCGGGACCGACGAGTTCAGGCTTAACGCCGAATCGTTCGATTTTGAGGCTCAGTACGAACAGTAGCGCCATCAGCACGGGGGCGGTTCCCAACGCAAGGTAAACACCCTGTGCCAGCCAACGGTGGCAGCGGTCGAAGTCCCGCTCGCCATAACTGCGGGCAATGACCGTATCCAGGCCGAGCAGAAGCCCCAGGCCGAAGAGCGACGGCGCATAGTACATCGCATTTCCCAGAGCGACCGCCCCGATGGAGATGGGGCCCAGCCGGCCCACCATGATCACATCGACCACGCTCTGCAGCATCCAGCCCAATTCCGCAAGTACGACGGGTAAGGCAAGCCGCACCATCGCACCCATCTCCGAGCGCAAATTGCGACCGTTCCGGGGAAAGCTGGATACAATCTCCTGCGAATCGACCATCCGGCCATTCTATGGCGGCTTGCCCGTAGCGGCATGCATGAAACCATGAATGCGATAGCATCCGGTAAGCCGCCGCACCCATGTCTCTGCTTGCTCAGTTTCGCGCCACGCCCAACCTGCTCACGCTGTTGCGGTTGTTCATCATTCCATTTCTCGTGATCAATCTTCTGGACCACCGGAATGGTTTGGCACTGCTGCTGTTTGTGCTTGCCGGAGCTTCGGATGCGCTGGATGGTCAGATTGCCCGGCGTTTCGGCCAGAGCACACGGCTCGGCCAGTACCTTGACCCCATTGCAGACAAGCTGATGCTCAGTACCCTCTTTCTTGCGGTTACCCACATGGGCCTGGTGCCGTTTTATGTGACGGTGCTTGTCTTCGCCCGCGATCTTGGCATCCTGCTGATCTCAACGCTGTTGTTTATGACGAACACCTTGCGGGACTTCCGCCCCAGCCTGCTTGGCAAGCTGAATACCCTCGTTCAGATCGTGACCGTCCTGCTGGTACTTGTGGAAGCCGTGCATCCCCGGGAATTCTGGCTGCATATTCGCGGGTGGCTTCTGATTGCGACGGCATGGCTGGCCCCGCTCTCAGCCGCGCAGTATGCGTGGATCGTGACCCGGCGAGTCAGCAGCGAACCGCCTCCAGCAACATCCGGCATCGCAGCTGGACATGTGGCCGCCTAAGCTATGGCCGACACGACGCTTCGCTGAACTCTTCAGTGCAGAGTTCGATAACTTTTATCAAAGAACACCCTTTTGCCGTTGCAAGCGAATCTCATGCGGCCTACACTAAATTCACGGGTGCCTTCATAATCAAGTGGCGCACGCCCAAAGCATGCTCAGGCTGACCAAAAAAGCGGATTATGGGCTGATGGCCCTGAAGTATCTCGCGGAACAGGCGCTGAACACTGGGTCGCCGTTGGCGCAGTCTGCCAAGGACATTGCCGAGGCGTACCACATTCCACCACAGCTTCTTGCGAAGATACTGCAGACACTCACTCGTGCGAACATTCTGGTATCCACCGCCGGCACTAACGGCGGATATGCACTGGCTCGGCCAGCCGTAAACATTAACGCGTTTGAGGTAATTCGCGCGATTGACGGCCCCCTGTTTATCACCAGCTGCATCACCATTCACGGTACCTGCGACCTGGCAGGCCATTGCACCATCAAAGAACCATTGCGCAAGGTAAACGACAGCATCAAGGACCTGCTGTCGTGTATCCGGATTTCCGACCTTGCCGAGCCGCTGGAAGCAAATGAGCACGCACCGGTAGCGGGGGGCTTGGTTTCCATTGCAATTTAGAGAGTGAAGAATCACGGTCGGTGCGGCAGTCCGCCCCGGCTGGAAGTCATAAGTAGAAAGATCAACGCAACACCTTTGCTCGGAACGCCGGCCACTGCAAGGGCCATGGCAAAGACAGAAACAGGAGACACGTTATGAGCAGTGCCGTCGCAGAACTTCTGGAGTCCACGCCCGTCCACACCGGGGTGCAGTTGCCCATTTACATGGACAATCACGCCACCACCGCGCTCGATCCGCGTGTGCTTGAGGCAATGCTGCCCTACATGACGAAGATTTACGGCAACGCCGCCAGCCGCAATCACGGCTTTGGCTGGGAAGCCGAGCAGGGCGTTGATAAGGCTCGTGAGCAGATTGCAAAGCTGATCGGCGCGACCTCCAAAGAAATCATCTTCACTTCCGGCGCGACGGAGTCGAACAACCTGGCCATCAAGGGTGTGGCGGAGATGTACCGCGAAAAGGGCAACCACATCATCACCCAAGTGACCGAGCACAAGGCCACCCTGGATGCCTGCAAGCGGCTGGAAAAGAGCGGCTACAACGTGACCTATCTGCCGGTGCAGCCGGATGGTCTGGTCTCGGTGGACGACGTTGCCAAGGCAATCACAGACAAGACCATCCTGGTCAGCATCATGTATGCCAACAACGAGATCGGCACCATTAACCCGATCCAGGCGATTGGTAAGCTCTGCCACGAAAAGGGCGTACTCTTTCACACGGACGCGGTGCAGGCGGTAGGCAAGATTCCCGTCAACGTCATCAGCGACAACATCGACCTGCTTTCTCTCTCCGGACACAAGGTCTACGGACCGAAAGGTGTGGGTGCCCTGTATGTTCGCCGCCGTAACCCGCGCGTCCAGCTCAACGCCCAGATCGACGGCGGCGGCCACGAGCGCGGCATGCGGTCAGGCACACTCAACGTCCCTGGCATTGTTGGTTTGGGTGCCGCGTGCGAGATCGCGATGGACGAGATGGAGGCGGAAGCCAAGCGCCTAGCCGGCCTGCGCGACTACATGAAGGATAAGTTCCTGAACGCGCTCGACTATACCTACGTAAACGGCAACATGGAGCACCACCTGCCCAACAACCTCAACATCAGCTTCGTCTACGTCGAAGGCGAGTCGCTGCTGATGGGGATCAACGACATTGCGGTGTCGTCCGGTTCGGCCTGCACCTCGGCAACGCTGGAGCCCAGCTACGTGCTCAAGGCACTCGGTCTGGGTGACGACGTGGCGCACAGTTCTATTCGCTTTGGCCTGGGTCGCTTCAACACCAAAGAAGAAGTGGACTACGTGTCCGACAAGCTGATCGACACGGTGCTGAAGCTGCGTGAGCTTTCGCCACTGTACGAGATGGTGAAGGAAGGCATCGATCTGGAAAAGGT
>CALMAP010000152.1 GCA_937859825.1 uncultured Terriglobus sp.
CCGGATCGAGCATTTCACTAAACGCCCTGTTTGCAACGCGGATGACGCGTTCCGAGTTCAGCATGATGACGCCACTCGGAACCGTCTGGAGCATCGTCTCCAGTTCCTGCCGGCGCATGTCAAGCGCGGTATTCGCGTGCAGCACCTGAACCGTGGACTGCTCCACCATCTGGCGACTTCGTTCCAGCTCGGTTGCCATGGAGTTGAAGACCTGGGTCAATTCCCCAAGCTCTTCTGTTGCCGCACGGTTCACGCGAAGCGTGTAGTTGCCCTGCGAAACAGCATTCATTGCGTCGGCCAGCGCCTCAACGGGCCTTGTAACCAGCCGCGAAAGATGCAGCGCCAGCCAGAGCGCGCACAGCAGAGCAACCGCCGTGATGATCAACATGAAAACCATGTACGTCGAACGAATTTGCCGCCGAAGGCTAAACAGCTTCCAGTACTGGTTGCCATCCTGCCGCAGTCTTGCCAGATTTGCGCTCAGACCTTCGGGCAAAGGGAGCGCCACGACCACGATCTCATTCTGACGAAGGAATGCAGAACCGACCACATACTCATTGCCGCCGACCGAAAGAATGGGCTCGTCCAGATCACGGGCAGCATGTAAGGTAAGCGCATCCAGCGTGCCAGAGAGTGGCTTTACCGGATGCGTCGAGATGGCCGAAACGCCAGGTTGAGGTTCCCACGAACGGCCAATCAGTTGAGCCTGTTTGGAGTTCGGGAGATGAAACCTGTGTACTACCTGCTCACTGCGGTACAGCAGCAGGAACCCACCCTGCAGTGTCGTCTCATGCGTTTCAAGCTCGTGTTGGACGAATGCCGTGCCCGGCGAACCATGTTGGGATAAAGCTGCGGCCACGCTTGCCGCTTCAGCATGTGCGTTCGCCGAGATATACCGCGTGAGTTCAATGCCGATGCGCGCGCTGTCGTCCCGCAGTTCTCCGGCGGGCTGAGAAAACCAGCGGTCTACGGCGCGGTTCAGCAGCAGATAGCTGAAGCCGAACATACAGGTGATCGGCATCAGTGAGATGAGTACGGCACCCCAAAGCATGCGGGTTCGCAGCCGCTCACCAAGGACCCTGCTGCGCTGATTGGCATACTGCTTCAGCGCGTTGCGCACAATGAGCAACAAAGCTGACAAGAACAGCAGAAAGCCGACGGCAACGGCAAAGGTGAAGAGAAAAATCTCGCCAGTGGTTGAGGGATTCAGGAAGGACAATCGAAAGGCATTCAGCGCTGCCAGAGGCAGAAAGAGCAGGAGCATCACGCCGAACGAGATCAACAGGCCTTTGCGGTATCCCCGTTCGCTCATGATGCTCCTTTCGATTTAGCCGAGTACTTCCGTGATTGGCTTCCACTCCCGGCTCTGCGACTCGGCTACGGCCTCGTAGGTAAGTGTGCCTCGATAGGTATTTACACCTTCCGCAATGCCGCAGTTTGCCCGGATAGCCGCCTCGGCACCATTGTTGGCGAGCCGTAGGACATAGGGGAAAGTCGCGTTTGTCAGCGCAAGAGTCGAAGTATTGGGAACCGCCGCCGGCATGTTCGTCACGCAATAATGAACGACGCCGTCCACCACGTAGGAAGGATCGCTGTGCGTGGTCGGCCTTGCGGTTTCAATGCATCCGCCCTGGTCAATCGCAACGTCCACAATGACAGCGCCCTTCTTCATTCCAGCAACCATCGCAGCCGTGACCAGTTTGGGTGCGGAGTGCCCCGGAATCAGCACACCGCCAACCAGAAGGTCAGCTTCAGCCGCGGCTTCGCTGATGTTGTAGCTGTTGGAGGCAAGCGTCTGCACCTGGCCTGAGAAGATGTCGTCGATCTCACGCAGGCGATTCAGGTTCAGGTCGATCATCGTCACTCTTGCACCCATCCCGAGTGCCATCTTGGCCGCATTTGTGCCCACGATGCCGCCACCCAGGATGACGACGTTGCCGGGCAGCACTCCGGGCACACCTCCAAGGAGGACACCGCGTCCGCCGTGTTCTTTCTGCAGGTAGGCCGCGCCCATCTGAACGCTCAGGCGGCCGGCCACTTCGCTCATCGGGGTCAGCAAGGGCAACGTTCCCTGCGCATCACGCACGGTTTCATACGCAATGCCGGTAACCCCTTTCGACAGCAGCGCATCGGTAAGATCTTTGACCGGAGCAAGGTGCAGGTAGGTGAACAGGACCAATCCGTCACGAAAATATCCGTACTCTTTCGCGACCGGCTCTTTGACTTTGACCACCATGTCCGCCAGACGCCAAACGTCATACGCACCGCCAACGATCTCGGCTCCGGCGTTCTGGTACTCGTCATCCGGAAACGCGGACAGGTCACCGGCACCGGTCTGCACCAGCACCTTGTGCCCGGCTTCGACCAGGGCTCGCGCGCCCGCAGGCGTAACGCCTACACGGCTCTCATGGTCTTTGATCTCCTTGGGAACTCCAATAATCATTCCTTCACCTTTCTTCTTTATCGTACCGCCCTTAGTCATAGGCGCGACGAGGTGGCAGCAATGGCGAAAAGTCCTGGGACACCTGTGGGGCTACAATCGTAAGAACGCTTGAAGCAGGACCTGAAGAAGACGCATGCCGCAGAACGACTACAAGGGACGCACCTCACGATCGCGCAGCCTGCGCTCGCTTTTTTCGATTTTTTCCAACGACCTGGCCATTGATCTTGGCACCGCCAACACCCTCGTGTTTGCGAGTGGCAAAGGCATCGTGGTGAACGAGCCTTCGATCATTGCCGTAAACACCGTGACCAAAGAGGTCGAGGCTGTCGGTAAAGAAGCCAAGGAAATGGTAGGGCGTACCCCTGGCAACATCATCGCAATCCGTCCCATGAAAGATGGTGTGATCGCCGACTTCAAGCAGACGGAAAAGATGCTGAATTACTTCATCCAAAAGGCGCATAACCGCAAGATGATGGTGCATCCGCGCATCATCATCGGCGTCCCCAGTGAAATTACGCAGGTAGAAAAGCGTGCCGTGGAGGACTCTGCTTACCGGGCCAAGGCAAGCGAGGTGTACCTGGTAGAGCAGGCGATGGTCGCTGCAATTGGCGCGGGCCTGCCTATTACCGAGCCGGGCGGCAACATGGTCGTGGACATCGGCGGCGGCACCACCGACATTGCAGTCATTTCCTTGGCGGGCATCGTCTACTCGCGTTCCGTCCGCATGGCCGGCAATCAGATGGACGAAGCGGTGATGAACTTCCTGAAGCGTAAGTACAACCTGCTGATCGGCGAGCGTACCGCGGAACAGATCAAGATGGAAATTGGTTCGGCATTTCCGCTGGACAAGCCGCTCACCATGGAGATCAAAGGCCGCAATCTGATAGAAGGCGTGCCCAAAACCATTACCATTGATGACTCTGAGATTCGCGAGTCGCTCAGCGAGTGCATTGCCACCATCATGAATGCCATCCGCGTGGCCTTGGAACGGACCCCGCCGGAGCTTTCCGCAGACATTTCAGACCGTGGCATCGTGCTTACCGGTGGTGGCGCGTTGATCAAAAATCTGGACCGGCGCATTCGTGAGGAGACGGGCCTTCCCGTCTCGATCGCGGACGATCCGCTCGCGTCCGTCGTGCTGGGCACGGGACGCATGCTTTCGGACTTCGGGCTCCTGCGCAAAATTTCCATCGACTGACCGGCGAATCGCACCCATGGACTCCTTCCTGGCACGGTACAAGGGGCTGTTTGTTCTGCTCGCTGTCGTGCTGGCCCAGATGATTGGGCTCGCCACACAGATGCGCAGGCCGGACTACCTGTCCCGTGCAGACGGACACAACGTGCGTATTGTCCGTGGTTGGGCCGCCTACACTATCGTCCCGATAGAAAAGCTACTCTGGCGAACCGGCCAGACCGTACGTGGAACCTGGCACGGCTATATCGATCTGCGACATGTGCGCCAGCATGACAAAGATCTGCAATACCAGATCGACCAGCTTCGGTTGCAGGCAGCAGGCACCGCCGAGGACGCTCGCCAAGGCCAGCGTCTCCAGCATCTGCTTGGCTTCAAGCAGGCCTACGTGGGCAAAACCGTTGCGGCACAGGTAATTGGGACGGGAGGCGGTGACCGCTCACACATACTGGTGCTGAACAAGGGTTCCAAAGACGGCATCGCTCCGGACATGGCAGTCATTACGCCCGACGGCATCGTGGGCAAAATCCGCGACGTCTATCCCGACTCGTCCCAGCTCCTGTTGATGAATGACAGCAGTTCCGGCGTTGGAGTCATTCTTACGAATGTGAGAAGCAGGGGCGTACTGCGTGGCACCAGTTCCGGCGCGGTGCAAATCGGCACGCTGCTGCCCGACGACCGTATCAAGCCCGGCGAAACCGTGGTGACCAGCGGTGGCGATCGCGTCTTTCCGAGAGGACTGAGTGTCGGCACCGTACGCTCGGTGTCGCTGGATCCGGAGCACCAGCCATACACGTCCATCCTGATTCAGCCTGCAGCCAATCTCGACCGCCTCGAGGAAGTGCTCGTGATCACCGATGTGGCGCAGCAACTCACACTCGCTCAAACAGCGGATTCCGATGCAGATCCTTCCGCAAGGAAAGCTTCTGAGATCGTTGCGGAGCGCCTGCCCGGCCTCCATACCGAGACCGTTCAAGACGGCATGAAACCACCGCCCGATCCTGCAAAGAAAGATGCTGCCGCAACCACAACGGTGAAGGCGACACCGACACTGCACCGCGATCACTACAGTCCGGGCACGGTACCGAACGCTGCGGAAATGAAACCCGGCGCGAAGCACAACACGGACCAGGCAACGGGAGCACCGAACTGATGCCTCGACACTTCACGACACGACGCGAACTTGAGCAGCACCACTTTTACCCGGCAGCAACAATCGGCGCACCGCTCCTCGCACTCTTTCTGTCAGCTTATCTACCGAAGCTGTTTCCAGTCAGCACGATTGTGGACTGGCCGCTGATCGTGGTCGTCTACTTTTACATCGCACGCCGCAACCCCCTTTCCGGAACTCTGACCGGCACCCTTACGGGGCTGTTACAGGACACACTCAGCAACGGATACATCGGCGTGAATGGTATCGCCAAGAGCGTGATCGGGTACGTTGGCGCATCCATCGGGCTCAAGCTCGATGTGGACAACATCCTCACGCGCACCATCTTAAATTTCGCGTTTTCGCTTCTTCACTCCCTGATACTGTTTGTGATCGGCTATGTGCTTCTAGCTTCCCACGGACCGGGCATGCTGTGGACACACGAACTCATCCGGGCAGTCGTCAATTGCATAGTCGCGCTCCCGGTCTTTCTGCTGCTCGACCTGGCACGTTCTGACATCTAGTGGAGCAGTTCAGCGACGGGGCTGAACGACAGGTCCTACTTTCACTTCGCTCTCTGGCGGTTCCTGCAGCTGCTTCAGAGGCTCCTGTTCGTGAAGAACGGCTTTGCGATCCGCTTCGCCCAAGGGGGGAAGCTGGTAGACATCCAGGTCACTGTCGCGTAGCACGACCAGGGTCAGGCCATCCGGAGACAAAGCAAAATTCTGCCCTGCGTGCTGTATGGGATGACTGACTGCACGCATTAATTCAGTGCCACTGCGAAAGTTATAAACACGAACATCCTGCCCACGAACATCCTCCACGCTGACGTGTTCTCCTGCGTCTGCTGGACCGACGAGCATCGTCGTCCGCAGCGCAAAGCGGCCTGC
>CALMAP010000153.1:0-6226 GCA_937859825.1 uncultured Terriglobus sp.
TCGTAGAAGTTGGGCCAGGACGCGTACTGACCGGGTTGCTGCGGCAGATTGACCGTGGCATGACCGGCTTGAACGTTGAAGACATCGCTAGTCTCGACAAGACGCTTGCCGCCTTGAACGCGCCCCCGGCTTAAGTGATACCGCCCTCCGAGTCCGATCCGGCAGCAGCAAACGTTCTGCTGGACGTGCAGAATCTCAGCGTAAGTTTTGGGTCGACCGTCGCTGTGGACGGCGTTTCCTTTCAGCTTCGCGCAGGCGAAACGCTGGGCCTGGTGGGAGAATCCGGCTCAGGCAAGTCAGTCACTTCCTTTTCAATCCTGCGGCTGCTTGCGGCAAACGCCAGCACGTCAGGACGTGTCCTGTTTCGCGGCATAGACCTGCTGACCCTGCCGGAGCGGGAGATGCGCGGGTATCGCGGGCGGCAGATTGCCATGATTTTTCAGGAGCCCATGACCGCGCTGAATCCGGTCATGTCCGTCGGCGAACAGATCGCCGAGGCGGTGCGGGTCCACCATCCCAGGCTGTCGCGCAGCGAGGTTCGCGAGCGCGTACTCGCGGCACTGGACGAGGTCGCCCTTCCAGATGCTTCCCGCCGTTACTCGGACTACCCGCACCAGTTTTCGGGAGGCCAGCGTCAGCGCATCCTGATCGCCATGGCGGTGGTCAACCAGCCGGCCCTGCTGATTGCCGATGAGCCCACCACCGCGCTTGATGTTACGGTGCAGGCCCAGATCCTGAAGCTGCTGCGCAGACTACGTGAGCAGCACAATCTCGCTATGCTGTTCATCTCTCATGATTTGGCTGTAACCGCTCAGGTGGCCGACCGTACGGCAGTCATGCAGCGCGGCAGAATCCTTGAAGAGAACGCAACGGCCGAGCTGTTCCGCAATCCTCAGCATGCCTACACGCAGCGTCTGCTGCGGGCTGCTCCTACCATGCAAACGGACCGCAACCGTCCGCTGGCCACTCTGGCCTGATGCAGGGCATGCGAGAGAGCGGATTTGTCACGTAGCATCGAACGGAGTGCCAGACGTAAGCCAATGGCACGTATGCCTCGATGCGCGCGCTCATCCTTTCCGACATTCACGGCAATCTTGAGGCACTGCAGGCGGTGCTTGCCGCTGCTCCGGCTTATGACGCCATCTGGAATCTTGGTGATGTTGTCGGCTATGGTGCCAGTCCAAATGAAGTCGTGGACGTGATGCGCCTTCTGGCGGACGCGAGCGTGCGCGGCAACCATGACAAGGTCTGCTGCGGCACCACGTCGGCAAACGCCTTCAATGCCAGCGCACGCACCGCCGCCGAGTGGACACGGAAGCAGCTCCTGCCATTTGCGGCGGCATGGCTGCAGACGCTTCCACAGGGCCCGCTGCACCCCCCAAATTCAGCCAGTATGATCGCGCACGGCTCCCCTTTGGGCGAAGATGTGTACATCCTGAGCATCCGGGAAGCCTGGGTGCCGCTGCAGCAATCCAGCCATCGCACTACCTGGTTCGGACATACGCACATTCAGGGTGGGTTTCAACTCCTGGCAAAAGACTGGCGCACCATTCGCCCGGAGACTAGCGGTACCCGGTATCCGAGTCAACGCACCTTCCAATTGCGCGACGATAGCACACGCTATCTGCTCAATCCCGGCTCCGTCGGGCAGCCGCGCGACGGAGACTGGCGCGCCGCGTTTGCCCTGCTGGATGAAGAGGCGGGCTCGGTCACCTTTCACCGTGTTCCCTACGATCTTTCTCTCGCTCAAGGACGCATTCTGATGGCGGGCTTGCCGGAGCGGCTGGCACAACGGCTGCGCGAAGGCCGATGAGAGGCGTCAGGCTGCAGGAAAGACGTTCTGCAGGTGATCGACTGTCCACGTGCCTTCCTGGTGCAGAACGGAGACGAGGTCGAAGCGGACCAGGGGTGGTGTGAACGTATCGCCATGCCACGGCAGACCCTGCACGTAGGCGCGTGCCATGCGGCGAAGCACTTCGCACTTTCTTGGATTCATACGGTATCCGGGAGCGTATCGGTCCCCAGTAGAGCGTGTCTTTACCTCGACAAAGCACAACGTCTCGCCGTGCCAGGCAATCAGGTCCAGTTCGCCGTTCAGGTTGGGCGCGCGCCACTGCCGGGCAACCACGGTGTAACCGGCGCGGCGCAGGAAGCGGTAGGCCTCCTGCTCACCGCGGTTCCCGAGCATTTGCCTTGGCGTTTTCGAGTTGGCATGTCGCTTTTTTGATAGACGGTCCAGTGCTCTGCACAGGGAACCCCACAGGGTGAGACGAACGCCGAAGTTGCCTATAAGAATCACGCGCGGAATGCTGCCCAGTGTACTCTCGCCGCCGCGCGGAGACGAACCGAAGCGCGACAGAACGCATCAGTAACTGAGACCGCTTACGCAGGCCGAGACGTTGTTATGAAGGAGCAGAACGCACGTTGAAGAACGGGTTGGTATCAGCGGGGCTCGCCTCCTTGTTTTTGTTGTGTTCCGTTTCGGCAATCGCGCAGACGGGGTTGCCTCCCTCGGCTGCGCAGGCAGCAGCCACACCCACGGTTCAGCAGTCCCCACAATCAGCGGCAGGTTCGGGCCAGGCACCTTCCGGCGCTAAGATTGCGCCACAGGAGAAGTCTCCGGGGCAGCCTGCGCAGAGCGTCCGAGAGCCTACGCAGAGCCCGGTAAGCTCAAAAGGCAGGCGCAAGATTGGCGTCGCCCTGGGCGGCGGCGGTGCGCTGGCGCTGAGTGAGATCGGCGTCCTGCGCTGGTTTGAGGACAACCACATTCCTGTGGACGCGATTGCCGGCACCAGTATGGGCTCTCTGGTCGGGGCGCTGTACGCCAGTGGACGGAGCCCGCAGCAGATCGCGGACCTGACAAGCGACAGTGTCTTTTCCCAGGTCTTTCGGCTCGATCAAGATTTTCGTCAGCTCAACTTCCGCCGTCGCGAGGATGCGCGCTTTCTGCCTGGCGGCTTCAATCTCGGCTTGAAGCATGGTGTGGCCTTTCGCAACGGTGTGCTGCTGGACTACGGTCTGGACCAATTTCTAAATGCGCAGTTTCTGCCCTACGGAGCAGACTTCAACTTCGACCAGATGCCGATTCCCTTTCGCTGTGTGGCGACTGACATTCTCGTTGGCCGGGAGGCGGTCTTCAATCGCGGGCCGCTGGCCGAGGCGGTCCGAGCGTCCATCTCGATTCCCGGTGTCTTTCCTCCTCTTGAGGACGGCGGCCACATCTACGTGGACGGCGCTCTAACGGAAAACCTGCCCACCGACATCGTCAAGAGCGAGTTGCATGCGGATGTTGTGCTGGCCGTCTCGCTGCCGCTTACGCCGCCGGACAAGGGCGACACCAGTTCCCTGCTCGGCATTCTGCAGCGCAGCTTTTCGGTCGCTTCATGGTCGAACGAGGTACGCTCCCGTTCTTTAGCTGACGTTTTGATTGAGCCGGTTGCGCCTAGCGGCGTAGGGGCGGCCGACTACGCCAAAGCCGAGGCACTGGCCCAGGCCGGCTACGAGGCAGCCGCAAAAGTAAAGAACAAGCTGCTGCCCTACAGGCTGGATGACGCCGCCTGGGCAAAGTACGTTACAGAGCACAAAGCAGGCACAAACGGGCCGAAGATCCGCACTGCTTCCGTGACGGTGCTTGCGCCGAATCGCACGACCGCGAATGGAGTCCGCCAAACGGTGGCCGACTTGGCCGGTCAACCGCTACGCCCCGACGTCGTCGATGCCCGCCAGAACGAGATTCGCAGCGATGGACGTTACGATGCAGATTACTTTCTGACAAAACCGGGCGAAGTTATCGACTCGCGTGTGACTGGCCCCGCAAATGAAGGCCGCAGCGTGGCCGGGCGCGAGTTGTTGCACCCTGAAGAGAAGCGAGGACCGGGTGACGAACTTGCCGGAGCGGAAGTAGCCAATGAAACCGCTGCGGGCGGCGGCACCAAAGGGCAGGCCATCAGCAATGTGCCGGTAAACAATACGATCCCAATCGGCAAGCGGGATGAGCCAGCCGGAAAGAAAGATCAAGACAAACCGGCCTTTGTGACCGTCGCTCCGCTAAGCCAAGGCCGGATCGAGATCGCTCAGGTTGCTGTTCCGCCAGGTCTGCAACCACAGCCGGGCGATGCCGACCTGAACATTTTTGTTCGTGACAGGGCCGCCGGGCCGCCCTTCCTGCTGATTGGCGGCAACGTCATCGCACAAACGGGCGGTACGGCCCGTGCCACCGTGGATGCGGTGCTCACCCAGCAGGACCTTGGCGGCTACCGTTCGGAACTTCGCGCCACCATACGCTTCGGCTTCCTGACGCAGCTTGAGCCGGAGTACTACAAACGGCTGACTCGCGGCGGCATGTTTGTCGCGCCGCGGCTCAACTTCTACCGTGCTCCGGTGTACATCTGGCAGAACCAGAAACGTGTCGCGGAGCGACAGACGCTTCAGGCGGGCGGCGGCGTGGACCTTGGATACACGCTTTCGCACTACGCCGAGTTCCGCCTCGGCTGGCAGGAGTTCGAGGAGCACTGGCACACCCAGACCGGCACGGACGGGCTGGCCGACCTGAATGGCCACTCCCAACTGGCGCGCTTGCAGTTTCGCTTCAATGGCCAGGACCGCGCCCTGGTCCCACTGCATGGGCTTCGCGTGGAGAGCAGCTTCGGCTACCAGTTCGACACGGCACGCAGCGTGGATGCGCCCAGATTCCAGACAGTCGCCGCCTACTTTCGGGATATCGGCCACGGCAACACGCTTTCTCTTTCTGGGGAGGGTGGCACCTTCTTCCACCGCAACATCGGCGATCCGTTCCGCTTCACATTGGGTGGTCCGCTGCGCTTGGCTGCGTCGTCGTTCGACGAGTATCGAGGCACGGACTACTTCCTGCTGCGACCCGCGTACTTCCGCCGCATTGCACATCTTCCAGCACCGCTGGGCCAATCCATTTATGGAATCGGCACCTACGAAGTGGGGCAGATGCGCGCACCGAACACGGCCAACGTGATGCGGCAGGACGGGTTTTTCGGGCTGGCGGCAGAGACTCCGCTGGGAGCGATCACCTTCGGTCCTGCAATCGGTGATCATGATCATCGCAAGCTGGTGTTCACCCTCGGCCGGTTCTTCTAGACTTGCGCGGCATAGGACACTTTGCGCCGCCCGACGGTGTCTAATGGTTCACGCATCACTTCGGATGCGAGCGGAAAAGGAATGACGGAACGATGACCCTGCTGAACGCCCCTGTCTACGACGAACGCCGCGAAAAATTAGTTCGCGCCTCCCTCATCGCTGCGGGCGCGCTTGTGGCATTGCTGATCGTGCTGTCGTTTGCCGGTTTCATAACCGGGCATGGATGGTTGTTTTCCAATCTGCGGATCGAACACAGAATTGATCGCTTCCTGACGGATCTTGAGCAGAAGAACTTTGCGGACGCCTACGGCATTTACGTGAACGACAAGGATTGGCAGCAGCATCCGGAGAAATACAGCGGCTACAAATTAGGCCGCTTCACCGAAGACTGGACGACGTACAGTCCGGTTGGACCGATCACCAGCCATCACGTGGATAAGTCAGTAACTGACGGAAGTGGCCCCTTTGGCACAACGGTGATTGTGGGATCGACGGTGAATGGGAACAAGCGGCTTTTTCTGCCGTATCAGCGTTCCGATGGCACGCTGACCTACCCTGCGCCCCATGTGTTTGCTTACTAACCTCAGCTTCCAGGCGCTCTCGACAGCACAGGAAAGGACAGCCGCACTGTTGGGCTGCCCTCTTGCTAGATCTTTCCTACTCCAGGCCAGCTTGCGTAACCGTCACGTCAAACTGCATGCCAGCAACCGCAGGAACCGTAAGGGTGAGTGTGCCGTGGTCGGCCCGTGTCGTATACACGCCGCTCATGTTCGCTGCTGCGGTTGGATTGCGGGCACCAAAAGTAACGGAAGCATCGTTGGTATAGTTCGCAAGGGTTCTGGTAACGGTAGTCGTTCCGTCGGTCGTAATGTGGAAGACTTCGGACGGTAGCAGCATGAGACCCTTCGTAAGCAGCTCACCCTTGTTGTTCATAAACGCGTTCGAACCGAGTTGCACCGTTCCGCAGTTATGGTTTGTGCCCGTGCCGATCTGAGTGGTGTTGCTGCATCCGGCATCGACCTGTGCGTTGTTGCCGATGACGGTGTTGCCCGATTCACTGGACATGTACTGCGCGGCATCCTGACCAATCACAAGATTGTTGGAACCGGTCGAGATG
>CALMAP010000153.1:6236-6684 GCA_937859825.1 uncultured Terriglobus sp.
GCATTACGGCCGATGAACATGTTCCCGGTACCGGCGTTGTTGTACCCCGCGTGGGAACCGATGCAGACCATTCCGCTGTCCGGGCTTACGCAGGAGCCATACCCGATGGCTACAACATTGCTGAAATTGAATGCGTTTCCAGAGCCTCCTCCAAAAAGGATGTTCTGGTTTCCAGCGCCGACAGTATTCCCAATGTTGGAGCCAAACAGGAGATTGTCGGAACCGGTCGTGAGATCGGACCCGGTGTAGTAACCCACCGCTACGTTGCGGCTTCCCGTGCTGACACTGGGCAACGACAAAGCACCCACGGCAACGTTGTAGGTTCCGGTCGTCGTCACATCACGTCCGCTGCTGCCTCCGAACATGCAGTACCAGCCCAAACAGGTGTTGTAGCCACCATCTGTGATCCGTCGCCCTGCCGAGAAACCTAAAACCGAGTTGCCATTGG
>CALMAP010000154.1:0-7586 GCA_937859825.1 uncultured Terriglobus sp.
TAGTAGAAGGAGTACTCCTCCACGTTCTGTGCGAACTGGTAGTTCACCTCAACACCGGCCCACGGTACGGGATGAAATCCTACCGTGGCGAGCACGCCTGGCTGAATCGTCGGACTCTGATCCTTGTTGAAGGTGGTCTCAGTCAACTGCAGGCCGCTGGTGGAAGCCACGCTGGTGACGGTTGGACCCGAGTCGTTGGTAAGCACAGACGAGAACAGGCCGGTGCCCTGAACAGCAACGGTCGCACCCTTCAAACGGTAGAACTGTGCCGAGGCACTGACTGCACAAAGCAGCAGGCCAACGGGTAATACTCGCATTGCAAACTTCATAAAGCTCTCCTCAAAACGGTGGTGGAGCGATCTGGTGTGCCGCGCGGACGATCGAACATCCGCACGGCTGCGCAGGCCGGTTAGCTGGTCTTGATGGCGCCATTCATGCCGTTCGGGTAGAAACCACCGCGCGATACGCCCGTGCTTCCCGCCGCGCCGTAAACGATCTGGAGCACCTGCGACACGGTACGCACCGGATTGAAGCCGGTTGTGGCATCGGTGTTGAAGATCTTGGACGAGGTAGGCGGATTGTCCTGCGAGTCGACTGCGGGCGAGGTGATGCCAAGGATGATGCAGAGTTCACGAACGAAGCCTGCGTGCTGTGACTCTGTATCCAGAATCTGCGCCGCGTAGTTCAGCGCGGCCACGCTGGAGGTGAGGTACTGCGCACCGCCGATGTAGGCGCTCACACCCACAGCTTCAAGCTGCCGAGCGGCTGCAAGAAACGTCGCATCGGAATTCACGGTACCAGCCGCTCCGAGATTGATGGAAGGCATGTCCACCGGTGTGCCGCCAACAGCGGTAATGGTGGAGCGGAGGAACTCAACATGCTGGCGCTCATGCGTCGCAAGCTGGGTGGCAAGGCTTGAGACCACGGTGTTGGTGAAGTTCACCTTGGCCCCACCGGTCACGGTACCTGGGCTGGTGCCCATGTCTGCCGCGGGCAGACCGGAGCCGGTCGTGACGTACAAGTAGAAGCTGGCTTCGAGATACTCCAGATTCAGGGCAAAGTTCAGCACATCCAGAACGGAAGGACCAGTGATAGCTGCCAGCGTGGTTGGGCCATCGTTGCTGCAGCCACTGAGTGCGCCCATACCTGCAGCCGCACCAGCGATACCGAGACCGGTAAGAAAGGAGCGGCGGCCGCGCAGGGTCGCACTCCGGTGGTCCGTAAGGTGGGTCATTTCACCCTCGGTGATGTTCTCAGGAGAACGGTACAGAGTCGTAGACATTTGGGTGTTGCCTCCAGGCAATCAGGGGTTCGGGTCAAGGGCGAAGTCGAAAGGCTAACCGGCGCTGCCGGGCTTTAGGTCGACTTGACGTTGCCGTTTACGCCGCTTGGGAAGAAGCCGCCCATCGTGATGCCGCTGGGAGGCGTAACGGTGGCCCGGGTGGACACGCCATAAGCCACACCCAGTACCTGCGGAGCGGTGCGCAGCGGAGAGAGGGCGCGCGCGGCATCGACCGTGAAGTAGTTGGTTGCCGTGGGTGACACGTCCTGCGCATCGATCATCGGGCTGACGACACCCTGGTTCACACAGAGGTATGCGAGCGAACCTGCGTGCTGGCCTTCCGCTCCGAGAATCTGGCCTGCTGCCGTAAGCACAGCGGCATTGGAAACCAGCAACTGCGCTCCCCCAACGTAGGCCGACCCGCCCAATGCGGTGAACTGCCGTGCCGCGGCAAGAAACTGTGCCTGCGTGGTGATGGTGCCGTTCGCCGCCAGGTTAATTGCCGGTTGCGCGATCGGTGTTCCACCCAACGAGGTGACTGTCGATTTCAAGGCGGTGATGTGGTTCACCTCGTCCTGCGCGAGTGCCTGGCAAACTGCCAGTGTTGGCGCGTCGAGCGCAAGCTTGGTGGTAAAACCCGTCACTGCGGGACCATTACCACGCTGCGTAGCCGTAAGGCCTGTACCGGTAGAGGCGATCAGGTAGAAGTTCGCTTCCAGGTACTCCAGGTTCAGTGCAAAGTTCAGCACGTCCACAACGGAAGGTGTGCTGGTCTGCGCATGCGCTTCGCGGGTACCGACCGTGGCGACGGCTGCGGCGCTCAACATCGCGCCCAGAAAGCCGCGGCGGTTCAGATGTTGCATGGCTCGATCGAACGCAAGAATTCTGCGATCGGTTTCAAGCTGTTCCGCCGTCACAGTCTCAGACGGGCATAGCAGTGAGGTGACACGATTTTTAAACAAGGGAATTCCTTCCAGGCAAAGCTGGCCTTTTCGCTTCAGTTTTCAGTTGTCGCGGGTAGTTCCGTTACGTGCAGAACATCCACATGGGGAAACAACAACAGAGGCTGGCCCACGGCCTGCTACTGTCACGACCTCACAAACTCGTGAGCGGACGAAGACGTCACGCTCTAGATACAAGTGATAGTTGTAAGAGAGATCGGAGCAGAAGCACGTTGGCTGGTTTGAAGGCTGCTGCCAGCAAGTGTCGAGTTATGTCGGCTTATGTCGCGAAGGAGTCGGCTATGACTGCGGTCGGCAGGTCGGGTGTCCCGATGACATCGGGCCAAGGATCGCGTCGCTGCTGTCTGAAGATCATCGCTGGCTCGACGCCCAGCAAATTGAAGTCTCGGGGGTATGTCGATCTGATGCGTGCTTACCCGAGCTCAGGCATCTTCACGGAAGAACGTGAGAAGCTCATGAACCAGGCGCTCCGGCTGCTCTTCGGCAACATAGTGGCCACACTCCTCAATCATGACCGCCCGCAGCTTTTTGGCGAGCGGACGGATTTCCCCTTCCAGGTCCCCGCCGAAGCTTGCCGTACCACCGACCGTCAACACCGGCATTGGGAGCTTCGTCATTGCGTTCTTGCGGTTCTGCACTGCATCGATCTTGTGAGCTCTGAAGTAAGCGATGCCTCCGCGCAATGCACCGGGCTCCGCAAGTTCGACAGCATAATCGTTCAGGATGTCATCCTCGAGCGCGGCGGTGTTGTAGGCCTGCTGCCGCATGAAGTGCCGGACGAACATCGCCTCACGCCCAGTAATAAGCGCTTCGGCGAGTCCGTTCGGCGCTTCAAAAAGCGGAAGGTGGTACATGCGGGGATACTTGTCGGCGTCATACAGTTTTTCCAGCCCGAGACCCGGAAGCGCTGCCTCCATCAACACCAATCGCTTCACCTCGGAAGGATAGGCGCAGGCATAAGCGTAGCCAACCATCATGCCGACATCATGGCTGACGAGGTTGATGGGTCCGAGTCCGAGATGATGCACGAGTTGGTGCACATCCTCGGCTACTGTGCGCTTGTCGTATCCAGTCTCCGGCCGGTCGGAATCACCAAAGCCACGAAGGTCGGGCGCAAGCACGGTGTAGTGGGCCGCCAATCCGGGCATAACCTTGCGCCAGGCGTTCGATGTCTCGGGAAAACCGTGCAGCAGAACCACAGGCTCGCCCGACCCGGCCATGCGATAGTGCATCCTGATGCCATTCACCTCCGCTCTGCCGAAGGTAGTGGTACCAGTGACAGGTTGACCATTTGCCATAACCCTCTCCTCGCTCAAGCTTGGATGCAGCGGAGTCAGGACTCAGACACCTTCGCCAGTCTTCGATAGATTTAGAAAATCTGTGCGGGCTGGTAAGGCAGGTTGTGGGTTGTTTCGGGGCGGCCCTCCGGGAGCATGGATGACCCGGCGACTTTCTCTTCCACCAGGAGGGTGAGGGCGATTGCCGTCCACGAGCAAAGTTCGCCGTAGATGCGCGTTTCCAGGAGCACGCCCGTGTAGAGCATGATGGGAACCCACATTGCCAGAATGAGGATGTAGTTGCCGAAGCGCAACGGCCGGATCCTCGACCAGTACAGCAGGACCACCGGCAGCAGGTACCCGCATATGTTTAGCAATGCGGGAAGGAGGCGCACTTTGAACCGGTCTGCGTTGTAAAGGAAGCGCACGAAGTTCTCGGAATTGTCGTTGTGGCGGAAGTGGTACGCCACCGTGGCTTTCACGGCCAGCCATACCGCGAACAGAACTCCTGCGCGGACCCACTCAATGCGCCGCAAGGAGAGGCCGCGTCCTGCAAGCCAGCGTGTCTCTTCGCGGGAGTCCCGGCCCGGTTCGACTTCGCCGCTGGCGCTGTCAATGAGATAGATCCCGACGAGGAACAAGGTCGTCTCGCGGTTGAGTGTGCCGGCCAGCATCACGAACAACAATGGCAGGTACAGCTTGCGATGAATGCAGTAGAGGCCCGCTGTAAAGAAGGCAAGGCTCAAAAGGTCGTAGGGATAGGAGAAGTTTGCTTCAACATGTAAAACGTACGTCCACAACATGCAGAACAGAAGGATGGGAAAGACAAGCAGCGAGAGGGTGCGCCTCGGGCTGACACTGGCGTACAGCATTTGCGTCAGGATCGCCGTGGCAAACGCGCCAGCCAAACTGAGTACGTAGAACGGAATGTGCTCACGGTCAACCACACCCTGTTGATGCGCCAGCAGACGCATAATCGTAGCGGAATGGAAGATCTGCCGCATCAGGAAGACCGGCAGGATGCGTTCCTGAAAGGGAAGCCGCTCACTCCCGGCCAGGTAGGAAGGCAGATCCAGGTAGAAGACAGCGCTTCGCACATAGAAACGTACAAACTGCAGGCAAGCGCATCCGTATAAAAGGCAAATCAGTACAGGGCGGACTCGTCCGCGACACAACTTCTCCGCCAGATTCATTCATTTAAGACTAGCGGTCGCACCCTTTATCTCACTCCATTGCCGTTTGGTGCGGGCAATGCAGCGGCAGGTGGCGTGAAAGAACGCTTTGGCGTGTAGCTCTGCGTACCGCAGACAGCTTGTGTGGGAGAGATATGCGTCCAGCCACACTCCCGCTATGCAGGCTTTACTGCAGGAACGGCTTGTCTTCGTCGCTCTTCTCTTCGTTGGGAATGGTGACGGCGGCGACTACCTTGTCGGCTTCGTCAAGGTCGAGGAGTTTTGTGCCCATGGTGGCGCTGCCTGCGGCGCGGATGGTTTTGGTGTCGATGCGATGATCTTGCCGACCTGGCTGATGACCATGAGCTCGGTGGTCTCGTCCACGAGCTATGGCTTACGCAGCTTTAGTCTGGTTCATGCTTTTCAGGTCTTCTACAATTTGCTCCATGGTCACGCCGTCGAGCCAGATATGGCGGTCGCGGGTGTAGTCCCCATACTTGTCACCATAGTTGTGAAAGAACCTCTCAAGACCGTCGCGGCCAAACTCGCGGTGGACGAGTTCGAGCAAGTCGTGGTGAAACTCTCCGTCGGAGAGGCCTGTTACATCTTTCACGCTATTCTCCTCTCGACCAACTCCAGCATTTTACATCTGTCTCCGGTAGCCAGTGGAGCGATGCTAAAGGTCGACGGGGTTGCGCACGAACTCCGGTGGCACATCAGTCAGCCTTGCGACTTGCCGTAGGAAGCGGCTATCCGTGGTGAGCAGTACTTCGCAACCAGCAGCGAGGGCACTGTAGAGGTGAAGGGCATCGGCCAGACCCAGGCCTCGTTGGGCTACTCGTTCTGCAGAGCGCATGATGGCTGGTGTGAGGGACTGAACTCCACTTGCCTTACCGATCAAGAACAGTGCTTTAGCGCGCCGACCGGCGTTGAGGTTCCGCAGGACTTCGGCAAGCAGAATTTCACTTGCCACCAACGGGTACATCCCAACGTCAACACCGGCAAATATATGCTCGACAGCTTGCGCTTCAATGCGCACTAGTTCTTGCGTTGTGTCATCGCTGAGGCGGCCGAGAGCGCAGTTGTCCAGATAGATTCGCATCTGCGCTCCCAGCCGGTGTTGTTACTGCACCAGCGGCTTGTCTTCGTCGCTCTTCTCTTCATTCGGGATGGTGACGGCGGCGGCTACCTTGTCGGCGTCGTCGAGGTCGAGGAGTTGTACGCCCGTGGTGGCGTGGCCTGCCGCCCGGATGGTCGATGCGGATGAGTTTCCCGTGTTACTGCTGAAGGCGCTTCAGAACGTCATCGAGCGTGACACCATTAAGCCAATGGTGGCGGTCGCGGGTGTAGTCACCGGAGCCGGAGCGGTAGAGGCGCAGGAAGCGGGCGTAGCCCTCCAGGCCGAGTTCGCGCTGGAGAACGTCCAAGGCATGTACCTGAAACTCCTGGTCCGACATTTGCTCGACAGCAGGGGACATTGGCTCCTCCCTCCCAAATTCATGACAATCTGTCATCAAAAAACATGCTAATTCGGCAGGGCGCGTCGTGCCAGTCTGGCACAACGGGGATTCGAGGCAGGATCGGAAACGCCATGGTCGCATGTGGATCGGATTGCGGACGAACCGGGACGGCACACCGTGGATGCGTGCCGCGGTCGAAGAAAACGATCATCCGTGGTCAACAGGACTCCACAACTTGCGGCAAGTGCGGCAGCCAGATGTAATGCATCGTAGAGTCCCAGGCCGTCCTGCTGGTAGCCAGCTGCCGTGACGGCCACCTCAGATGTGAGCGGCTGGATGATCGTGGCCCGTCGCAGAAGATCCAGTGCATCCTGCCGCCGTTCTGGATAGCGGTGATTCTGTTCGGCTTCGTCCTGAAGGGCCGGGCTGATGACCCACTCGTGCATGCCCGCTTCGATAGAGCGGAAGACCTGCTGCACGGCGTCCGCCTCTTCACGAATGCGCTGCTGCGTCTGGTCGTCGGTGAGGCGGCCGAGAGCGCAGTTGTCCAGATAAATTCGCATCTGCGCTCCCGGCCCGTGAAACTACTGCACCAGCGGCTTGTCGTCTTCGCTCTTTTCTTCATTGGGGATGGTGACGGCGGCGGCTACTTTGTCGGCGTCGTCAAGGTCGAGAAGTTTGACGCCCATGGTGGCGCGGCCTGCGGCGCGGATGGTCTTGGTATCGATGCGGATGATCTTGCCGAACTGGCTGATGACCATGAGCTCGGTGGTCTCGTCCACCAGTTGGATGGCGGAGACCTTGCCGATCTTGGGCGTGGTACGCATGTTGATGACGCCCTTGCCGCCGCGTGACTGGAGGCGGTAGGCGTCCACGTCGGTGCGCTTGCCGAAGCCGTTTTCGCTCACGGTGAGGATGAGGCAGGGCGTGAGGCCGAGCTGCTTGTCGAGCTTTTCCATCTTCTCCACTTCGGCCTCGGGCAGAGCGGCTTCGATGACGGTTTCGGAGCTGTCGCCGTTGAGTTCGAGGGGGATGTTGCCCTTGGCACGCATCATTTCGGCGATAGCGGCCTGCACCTGCTCGACCATGCTCACCTTCGCCTTGGCACTTGCTGCGGGTTTCGGAGAAGCAGATCCCTGCGTTTCGCTGCTGCGGGATGACAAACTCTCAGGGGTGATGCCGTTGGCCTCGTCTATTTTCGAGGCGAGTTCGAGGCGCTTGCGGTTCCGGGCGGCCTCGGACGGGGTGACGGCGACGCCGATCACGTAGTCCGACTTGCGCAGGCTGATGCCCTTATTGCCGCCGGCGTTGCGGCCCATGGGACGCAGGCCGCCGGACTTCTCCGGATCGTAGGCCTCTTCAAAGCGGATGGCGTTGCCGTCGCGCGTGGCGAGGAAGACCACATCGTCACCGGAGGTGGTGCGGACGGCGAT
>CALMAP010000154.1:7596-25109 GCA_937859825.1 uncultured Terriglobus sp.
TGACGGTGACGAGCTCGTCGTCCTTGTCGATGTTGATGGCGATGATGCCGCGCGCCATCACGTTCGAGAAGTCGACCAGCGGCGTCTTCTTGACGATGCCCTCGCGGGTGGCGAAGAAGACGTACTTGCCCTCTTCTTTCAGGTTGCGCACGGCAAGATAGCTGACAATCTTCTCGCCGGGCTGCAGGGCCAGGATCGAAGCCATGTGCTTGCCCTTGCCGGCTGCGCCCACGTCCGGAATCTCATAAATCTTGAGCCAGAAGACGCGGCCGGTGTTGGTGAAGAAGAGCAGGTAGCTGTGGGTACTGTCGATGATGAGCGAGGCGACGAAGTCTTCTTCGCGCGTCTTCATCCCCAGGCGACCGGTGCCGCCGCGGCGCTGCTGGCGGTAGGTGCTGATGGGCGTGCGCTTCAGGTAGCCGGTGTGCGAGACGGTGACGGCGACCTGCTCGTCGGCGATCAGGTCTTCCAGGCCGAGTTCGGCGGTCTCGTCCACGATCTGGGTGCGTCGGGCGTCGCCGTACTTGTCGCGGATTTCTTCAAGCTCGCTAACGATCACGCCGCGCAGCTTCTTCTCGCTGGCGAGGATCGACTCGTACTCCGCGATGTTGTCGCGGATCTTGCGAAGCTCGTTGAGCGTTTCGTCGATGGAAAGCTGGGTGAGGCGGTAGAGCTGCAGTTCCAGAATGGCGTCGATCTGGCGGTAGCTGAGGATGAGCGTGCCGGTCGCGCCCACGGGTGCGGTGGCGGTGCCCAGCAGCGTGCCGTCGATGCCGTACTTGGATGGGTCGAGCGTGACGCCTGCCAGTTCCGTGCCGCGCAGGTTGATGCGGCGACCGGAGAAGAAGCTGAACAGGTTCTCCCGCGCATCGCCGCGGCTGGAGCTGTTGCGAATAATGCGGATGACCTGGTCCAGGTGGTCGAGCGCGATCTGGTAGCCGAGCAGGGTGTGCTCACGCTCACGGGCCTTGCCCAGCAGGAAGGCGGTGCGGCGGCGCACCACGTCGATGCGGTGATCGATAAAGGCGCGAATCGCGTCAGGCAGTGGCAGCTCACGCGGCTGGCCGTTGTGCACGGCCAGAAAGATCATGCTGAAGCTTTCCTGCATGCTGGTGTTCTTGAAGAGCTGGTTCAGCACGATCTCAGGCTGCGCGCCCCGCTTGAGCTCGATCACGATACGCATGCCTTCGCGGTCGCTCTCGTCGCGCACGTCGCTGATGTCGTCGATGACCTTGTCGGTCACGAGTTCAGCGATGCGCTTGATCAGGTTGTTTTTGTTGACCTGGTAAGGAATCTCCGAGACGATGATGGACTCGCGGCCACCCTTTAATTCTTCCGTGGAGCACTTGGCGCGCATCAGGAAGCGCCCCCGGCCGGTGCGGTAGGTCTCGCGGATGTTGCTCTTGCCGAAGATGAAGCCGCCGGTGGGAAAGTCCGGGCCCTGCACGTGCTTCAGCACGTCGTCCAGCGTGGAGTGGGGCTCGTTTACCAGCATGATGGCCGCGTTGACGATCTCCGTCAGGTTGTGCGGCGGAATGTTCGTCGCCATGCCCACCGCGATGCCCGACGAGCCGTTGACGATCAGGTTCGGGAACCGCGCGGGTAGGACGGTGGGTTCGAGCGTCGATTCGTCATAGTTCGGTGTGAAATCGACGGTATCCATGTCGATGTCGGCCAGCATTTCGCCGGCAATCTTCTGCAGGCGGCTTTCGGTATAACGCATGGCGGCGGGCGGGTCGCCATCGACCGAGCCGAAGTTACCCTGGCCGTCCACCAGCGGGTAGCGCATGCTGAAAGGCTGCGCAAGGCGCACCATTGCGTCATAAATGGCACTGTCGCCGTGCGGGTGGTAGTTGCCCATGGCGTGGCCCACGACCTTGGCGCACTTGGTGTACTTCTTGTTGGCCTGCAGGCCCATCTCCTGCATGGCATACAGGATGCGGCGATGCACCGGCTTGAGGCCGTCGCGCACGTCAGGCAGCGCGCGCCCGATGATGACGGACATGGAGTAGTCGAGATACGACCGGCGCATCTCCTCCTCAAGGTTGATCGGGAAGAGATTCAAGGCACCTGGGCCGGAGGATCCGGGACCGTCGCCCGAGCCGCCGTTGCCTGCGGGTGCGGGAGGACTCATGTTTTCTTCAGGATTCGAGTCGTTTGGACCGAGGGGAAGGGCGTTCTGTTCGTCTGCCATGCTTCTTTCCATTATAAGGTCGCGGCTTTGCCCGCAGGCGTGATCTGACGCCGCCGCTGAAGGGAGCGGAAGGTGAGTAGAAGACCAAACGCGGCGCGGCTACGGGGCATCGTATATAGGGTGAAAGATGATATGCGCACGCCTTGGTGATTCAGGGCCGTGCGAAAGGCAGGACAGGATGAAACGGTTAGGAACGCTGCTGTTGAGCGGTGCGCTTCTGGTGAGTGTTGCGGGGCCCGCGTTGGGCGGGGCTGATTTGCAGGCGCAGTACGGCCGCGGAGGCTATGACCGTGGTTATCGTGGTACGCGGCCCTATGACGACAACTATGACCGTGACCGCTACCGCGATGATCACCGTGGTGGCATTGGCCCAGGCAAAGGCGCGCTGATCGGTGCAGGTGGTGGCGCGCTGCTGGGCGGACTGCTGGGCGGCGGCATGAAAGGCGCACTGATCGGGGGCGGTATTGGAGCGGGCGGGGGAGCCTTGCTGGGCAAAGCCAATGCCAACCGTAGGCACCGTGACGAGTACCGCGATTACCGGGATGGCTACCGCCGCTACTAAGAACCGGCGGTGAAGCAGGCGAGAAGAAGTTCCTCCCTTCGAGTGGTCAGGGTCGGGATTTCCTTTTTAACCAGCAGCAATGAGGATCGAACGATGAAAATGGTATGGGCAGCATGCGTGGTAATGGCAGGATCGGTGCTGGCAACAACAGCAGTGCAGGCACAGAACGGCAAGGCAAATAGTCCCGCGCCAAGCGTGACCTCATCGAACAGCGCAGGCAGTGGTATCGCCAGCCCCGAGTTGATGACGCTCACCGTTCACGAGGCATGGGTGAAGAGCGGCCGCAATGAGGACAAGTTCTTCGACATGGTCAAGCAGCTTGCCGAGGTAAGTGCCCAGAAGCGCGGCGTGACCCTGCCTGATACCGAAACCGCCGGCAAAAAGATGGGCATGCTCATCAAAACCAGCGCCCGCAAAGACCCGGACCAGTCACTGTATGCCGTTGTGGATGCGGCAGTGAAGCAGACAGCGGCGGAAACGGCTACGAAGTAGGCTCCAGCGTTGCCCGATTCAAGATGAAGCGAGGATGCTGCATGAGCGCTACAGCACAGCCTGTGTCGTAGCGCTCAACCCAATGCATGGTGCAACCTAAGCCTTAGCGGCGTCTGTTACCTGTTGTTTGTATTGCTGCAGATATGCTTCCGCGGTAATTTTGCCGTACTGCACCGCGCTGGCACCGCCTGCTTCCACAAAGGTGACGTCTGTAATGCCGATGAAGCCGAAGATGTGCTTCACATAGGGCGTGAGCAGGTTGTAGTTCTCAGACGGTGAGCCCTTCTCATACGCACCCGCGCTGGCTACGATTACAGTCACCTTCTTACCCTGGAGCTGGCCGACCGGCCCCTTGTCGGTGTAATTGACCGTAACGCCAATTCGAACAACGTGATCGATCCACGCCTTCAACACGGCAGGCACCTGGAAGTTGTACATGGGCGTTGTGATCAGGATGTGGTCTGCAGCCTGGATTTGGGCAATGTACTCATTGCTCAATTTGAGGGCGCTCTTGTGGGCGTCGGTCAGGTCCTCTGGTTTTGAAAACGCACCGGCAATCCATTGAGTGTCGACATACGTGGGTTGGTCGTTTGCAAGGTCAAGCTCGACGACCGGACTACCCGCATGTGCGGCAGTCCAGCTTTCGAGAAAGGTCTTGCCAAGCTGGCGAGAGAAAGAGTGGGCGCGGCGAGGGCTGACGTCTATGTTGAGAAGGGATGCCATTGTGCTGCTCCTGGAAGGATCTGGTGCAAGCTTCGACGTCGAAGCTTCCACCAGATCGGATGCATCAGCAGAATGGTCGGACTCGGAATTCTCAGTTGCTTTCTACGACGTTTGCCGCCGCTTTTTGCAGGCGCTCAGGCTTTCAGGTTCGGCCCGATTGCCAGCACGAAGTACTTTGCCGGTACTGTTCCGGTGTTCCGCAGGCCGTGTAGCACATTGCTCGCCGCATAGAGGATGTCTCCTGCAAGGGCGGGCTGGTGCTGCCCGTCGATCAACCAGTCCACCTGGCCTTCTTTCAGGAAGAGGAACTCAGCATGCGGATGCTGGTGGGGCGGGTGCGGTTCATGGCCGGCAAGCAGGACGGTGTTGTGCAGCTCCACGCTTTCACCAGTTACCAGCGTGCCGTGCACCACAGCTTGCGATGAGCCCACTGCGGACTGCTTGATGGGTAGCTTGTCGGCGCGGAAGACCTGGTTGTGCTTCAGCAGCTCCGTACCGTTCGTATCGTGTGCCGCTGAAGGCAGCACCGGCTCGGCACGATCGGGCTGCTGGGCTTCGGCAGTGGCTTCCATGAGCAGGGCCAGGGCAGGCAGGGTCAGGCAGAAATCGCGACGGGAGTTCATGAAGTGCAACATACGCCCGTCTTGCCAGAATAGGAAAGTGGCCGTACCGCCAAGGGCGGGTCTCCATGATCCGCTGCTTCGCTGCCGTGACCCTGATTTGGAGACGGACTAGCAGGCCGCTCCCACAAGCTCCATCTGCAGAGAACCGTTGAACCGTCCGCCCATGGTCGTGTCTTCCGCGCCCACGTCAAAGGCGTCTGCCGGATGCACATGAAGCAGGTCGGCGGGCTGGGCATGATGCAGGCGCATTACCGCTTCGGCACTGCGGCGCACTTGCTGACGCACTGTTGCGGACACGTGCTCAGCAAAGAGCAGGAACCCCTGCCCGCAGACGGGGCAGCGGACGTCGTGGGCGATGTTGGAAAGCAGGCAGGTAGCAGACATGGGAGAAGTCTCCGAAGGAGAGAAATGTGCAACAGCACCCACACTAAGAGGCACAGGTAGGGCAAGAAATCCCACGAGGGTAAAGTGTGCCTACCACTCCCGCTTTGTTACGGCTGTAGCGCGGGCCAGATTGTCCCCCAAACGTTGAAGCTGAGTGTGCCACGCCTTCAACTCGAAAAGAGCAGACGCAAAGAGCGCCAGGTTTCCGCAAAGAATGTCGCGGAAGATTTGCGTACCTTGCGAGATCGTTGCGAAGGTTGCGTACTGCTCCTAACCAAAGCCAACCGGCAGATCCAACCTCAGGAAGCCAACCGAAGCGATATCCTGCCAAAGTGAGTGAACCAGTGAGCGAATCGACCATCCAGGTAACCCTACCCGACGGCAGCGTGCGCACCGTGCCCGCCGGAACCACGCCCTACGCCATTGCGCACAGCATCTCGCCGCGGTTGGCAGACGCCGTAGTCGTCGCGAAAATCCGCACGGCAAAGGGCGAACCCACCACCGATGGCGCGGAGGAAGAGACGGACGCGGCCCACGGCGGGGCGCAGACCGAGGCCGCCATGTACAGCGATGCGGCCACGTCGGAGCGCATCGTGGACCTGGCCGAGCCGCTGCATGAGGACGTTTCCCTCTGGCTGCTGAAGGAGACCGATCCGGAAGCCCTGCGCGTGGTGCGCCACTCCGCCGCGCACGTGATGGCCACGGCACTCACCGAGCTTTACCCCGACGTGAAGCTGGGCCACGGACCGGCGACGGACAACGGCTTTTTCTACGACGTGCTGCGCGAAAAGCCCTTCACGCCCGACGATTTGATCGCCATCGAAACGAAGATGGCCGAGGTCGTGGCGCGCAACGAGCCCTTCCGCCACTAGTACATCGGCCACGACGAAGCTCTGAAGGGCTATCGCGAGCAGGGCGACTTCATGAAGGTGCACTTCCTCGAAAAGTTCACCCATCCCGGCGAGTCGGTCTCGTTCTACCGCAATGGTGAGTTTCTCGACTTTTGCCGCGGGCCGCATGTGCCCACCACGGGCCGCGTGCGCGCCTTCAAAGTCATGAGCATCGCCGGAGCCTACTGGCTGGGCGACGAGAAGAACCCGCAACTGCAGCGCATCTACGGCACGGCGTTCTTCCAGAAGAAGGAACTGGACGCGCACTTCAAACACCTGGAAGAGATCAAGGCGCGCGACCACCGCGTGATCGGCAAGCAGCTTGACCTCTTCTCCATTCAGGAGATCGCGGGCGCTGGCCTCATCTTCTGGCACCCGAAGGGCGCCATCATCCGCAAGCAGATGGAAGACTGGATGCGCGATGAGTGCCTGCGCCGCGGCTATGAGCTCGTGGTGACGCCGCACGTGATGCGCCGCGAGCTCTGGAAAATCAGCGGCCACGAAGGTTTCTACGGCGACAACATGTACGCGCCCATGGAACTGGACGATGCCGAGTACCGGCTGAAGCCGATGAACTGCCCTGGCCACATCCTCATCTACCGCAACAGCCCCAAGAGCTACCGCGACCTGCCGGTGCGCTACGCCGAACTGGGCAACGTGTACCGCTACGAGCGCAGCGGCACCATGCACGGCCTGTTGCGCGTGCGCGGATTTACACAGGACGACGCGCACATCTTCTGCATGCCCTCGCAGATCGAGGACGAGATCGTGGCCTGCGTCGAATTCGCCGAGGAGGTGCTGCACAAGTTCGGCTTCGCCGAGTTCAAGGTCGAGCTCAGCACCTGGGACGCAACCAAGCCACAGGACTACACCGGCGCTCCCGAGGATTGGCAGACCGCCATCGACAGCCTGAAATCCGCGCTCGGCCGCAAGGGCATCCCATACCGCGAGATCCCCGGCGAAGCCGCCTTCTACGGTCCCAAAATCGATGTGAAGCTTGTCGACGTGCTTGGCCGCCTGTGGCAGCTTTCCACCGTGCAGTTCGACTTCAACCTGCCCAAGCGTTTCGAACTGGAGTACACCGGCGAAGACGGCGAAAAGCACCAGCCCGTAATGGTCCACCGCGCTCTCTTCGGTTCAGTCGAGCGCTTCTTCGGCGTCTTGATCGAGAACTACGCGGGTGCCTTCCCTCTCTGGCTCGCACCGGTCCAGATCGGGCTCGTCCCCATCAGCGAAAAGCACACCGCCTACGCCGAAAAGGTCAAAGCCGAACTGCAGAGCATCGGCCTGCGCGTGGAACTGGACAGCCGCAACGAGAAGATGAACGCCAAAATCCGCGAGTTCGGCCTGCAGAAAGTGCCGTTCGTCCTCATCATGGGCGACAAGGAAGCCGAGGCGAATGCCGTGTCCGTGCGCACACGCGGCAAGGGAGATGAAGGCTCGGTGGCGCTGATGGACTTTATGGAGCGTGCGAAGAAGCTACTGGTAGGAAAGAGCGCAACGCTGTAGCCATGCAGACGATTCTGTTGGAGACCCGCATCGCCGCACCGGCACTGCGGGTTTTCTTTCTTTCACTCAGTGTCGATCTACATCTGGCCAGTGCGAAGCAGACGGAAGAACACGCTGTTGCTGGAATCACCCGCGGCCTGATGAAGCTTGACGACGAAGTGACGTGGCAGGGCCGCCACTTTGGTGTTCTGCTGAAACAAACCAGCAGAATTACAAAGTACGAGCCTCCTTACTGCTTTGAAGACACCATGACAAAGGGAGGCTTAAAAGCATTTCGACACTTGCATTACTTCAACGAAGTAGCCACTGGAACACTTATGCGGGATGAACTCTTCTTCCGCGCGCCACTGGGCGTATTAGGAATTCTTGCAGAGCATTTGTTGCTGAACCGATATCTCACGAAGTTCCTGCAGACGCGGAATGCGATGATCCAACAAGTAGCCGAATCAGATCACTGGAAACCCCGAAATGTTGCAAAGGGGATGTTCTTGAAGAAAAAAGACCATGGTCATAGACTATGGTCATGAAGACCACAGCGGCAAAGACGCAAGCGAGCCTCACGATTCCAGCGGGCAAGTTCAAGGCGACGTGCCTGCAACTGCTGGACCGCTCCGCGCAGGGTGAGACCATCACGATCACCAAGCGCGGCAAAGTGGTGGGCCGGCTGGTGCCGCCTGCAATCGAGGAGCCGTCTGAATTTAGACCTCTTTGGGGGCGCATGCGAGGAAAGATTCATATTCTGGGTGACATCGTGAGCCCGGATTTCGAGGCCTGGGGCATGACCGATCCTCGCAAGAAGAACGGCAAGTGAGCGGCTTTCTTCTGGACACGCACGTCTGGTACTGGCTCCTTGGCGCGGTCGAACGCGATCTCAAGACACAAGACCGCGATCTTCTGGAAGCAGCCGCCCGTAAGCAAACCCTTCATCTTTCTGCCATGTCTCTCTGGGAGACGGCACAGAAGGAAGCCAGCGGAAAGCTAAGGGTGTCCACGGAAGAACTGATGGAGCAAAGCTTTTCCCCAAACAGTATCCATGTCCTGGAGCTTTCCACCTCCATCCTGATTGCAGCAAACAGGCTGCCGGGTACTATCCACGGTGATCCGGTCGACCGCATTCTGGTGGCTACAGGACGTCAGCTCGATCTGACCCTTGTGACGCACGATACCGAGCTGCTTCGTTATGCGAAGCAGGGTCATCTACGTGTTCACAAGGTCTGAAACATAGCCCGACTGAACGCATTTGCCGCGGCCCTGCATCCGTTGCTAACCATCCTATTGGTACCCGAACCCTCAGGTATGCAGGCGATATAAGCCGCGTGGCATATCGTAAATGGCGGCACGGCCTGATTCGGCGTCTCGTTCAAGTAATAAGTACACAACCGCAGCCTGAGTCGGCAGCAACCAACAAACTAGCTGGGCAGTAAGTCCTCAATACCCGCCAGATTTATTTGTTTCCCTTTGTATTGGAGTTTTATGTCTTCTGAGAGTTCGATTTCACGACGTAAGCTGGTCGGCACGCTCGGCGCCGGGTTGGCAGCAGTCGCAGTTCCAGCGGCAGTTCAGGCGCAAGCCCAGGGCAGCGCCGCTTCGACGGCACAGCCGGTGGCCGCCCCCACATCCAAATACCCGAAGCCGCCCTACACCAGCCCTTTCCAGCCCTGGCCTGGCCTTGCCAGCAAGATGACTCCGCCTCCCGATCATGGGGAGACCAGCTACAAGGGCTCGGGCAGGCTGTTGAACCGCAGGGCGCTTATCACCGGCGGCGATTCCGGTATGGGCCGCGCGGCGGCCATCGCCTACGCGCGCGAGGGCGCGGACATTGCCATCAATTACTTTCCTTCCGAGGAGCCCGACGCGCAGGAGGTGAAGAAGCTGATCCAGCAGGCAGGCAGAAAGGCCGTATTGATCCCCGGCGATCTGCGAGATGAGGCCTTCTGCAAGAAGCTCGTCGAGAAGAGCGTTCAGGAACTGGGCGGATTGGACATCGTGGTGTCCAACGCCGGTCGTCAGCACCAGGTTGAATCGATCCTCGATATGACGACGGAGCTGTTCGACTGGACGATGAAAACCAACATCTATGCGCCATTCTGGATCATTCGCGCGGCGCTCCCGCACATGAAGCCGGGGTCCACCATCGTCGCCACCACCTCGGAACAGGCTTACGACCCCTCGCCCAATCTGTATGACTATGCCCAGACCAAGGCAGCCACGATGAACTTCGTCAAGTCGCTCGCTAAGCAGCTTGGTCCCAAGGGCATTCGCGTGAACGGCGTCGCACCGGGGCCCATCTATACGCCGCTCCAGATTTCAGGGGGAGCTACCGAGGAGAAATGGCGTAACTTCGGCGGCAACTACCCGCTCGGGCGTGCAGGACAGCCTGCGGAGCTCGCCTCGATTTACGTGCAGCTTGCCGCGCAGGATGCCTCCTACACAACCGGCAACATTTATGGCGCGGGCGGCGGCATGGGCCAGCCGTAAATTCTTACTCCAGCATTCCTCTTGCTGGACGAACGAACCGAAGCGCGAAGCGGGCCAAGCCACTCGGCCCCGCTTCGCATCCAATAAGTGAGGTGGCAGCATGAGCAACACAACCGAAACCGCGATTCTTGCCGGGGGATGTTTCTGGGGTATGCAGGAGTTGCTGCGGGACTACCCAGGTGTGGTGTCGACACGGGTAGGCTACAGCGGCGGTGATGTATCGAACGCGACCTACCGCAACCACGGCACGCATGCCGAGGCGGTAGAGATTGTCTTCGATCCGGCAAGGATCACTTATCGCAAACTGCTGGAGTTCTTCTTTCAGATTCATGACCCGACCACGCCCAATCGGCAAGGCAACGACCGGGGCATGAGCTACCGGTCGGCGATCTACTACACCACGGACGAGCAAAAGCGCGTAGCGGAAGAAACGATTGCCGACGTGAATGTCTCTGGACTGTGGCCCGGCAAGGTGGTCAGCGAAGTCGCACCGGCAGGGCCATTCTGGCTCGCAGAACCGGAGCACCAGGACTACCTGCAGCGCATTCCCAATGGTTACACCTGCCACTGGGTGCGCAGGGATTGGGTGCTGCCGCATCGTGAAGCTGCGGTCAGGGCGTAGACCGCTCTGCCGTTCAGCGCGTGACTTTTAACGGCACTTCAATTGTGTCGGTGTGCGGCGGCAGGCACATGCGATCGTTGCATGACTGATAGCGCACGAGAACATGCAAGGTTTGCGGGCCGGCCACAGCGGAGCGGTCCGTCTGCAGTTTGAGTGTGAATGCGGTTATACCTGCAAAGTAGGCTGTGGGTACCTGGAAGACCGGGTCGGGTACGATGGTGGGCTGCAACTGCTCGACCCGCAACAGGTCAGCGGGATCACCCTCAGCAAGCGCGACTTCGGTAGCCACGGGACCACCCTCGGGTTCCTGCAGGGCATACAGGTGCCAGCCTGGTTCGATGGCGCCCTGAAGGACCACCTGAAAACGGCCACCCGCCTTGACGGATGCGGGCGCCGCTTTCACAGACCAGTGCACGGGCGGTTTTGGCGCGGCGTGTGCATTTCGGACGGCAAAGCAGACGGTCAGCAACACCAGAATGGATCGAGTCATGGTGCTGTCTCTCCGGCTTTCGCGTGCTCTGCCAGCGGCAGCCATGCGGCCTGCAGAACGCGATGCGTGGATGCATCTTCCACCCATGCGGCCAGCGCCAAGTGGCCGGGGTGCATGCCTGCATCGTGCTGTAGAAACTGGATCGGGCCGAAGCGTTCATTGGCCTGGGCATAGCTTTCCAGGTAGGCGGCGTTGGTTTTCGCGATGGAAGCGGTGTCGAAGCGCGCTTCAGCATAGCCGATGGCACCCGGCGTCAACGTAAGGGAGTCCGCAACCTGCTCGCTGCGCACCACCATGCGGTGGAAGCGGATGCCGTTCTCTCCGCTGTAGCGAACATTGTCCTCAACAAGTGCAAAATGCAGGCAGAGTTGCGGAAGAGGCGGTGCCTCGGGCTTCGCGGCGGCACCTGTCTTTTCAGGCGAAGGTCCGCCGGCGTTCTTACCGCTTCCTGCGCTCTCTTCGTCGTCTTTCTGCGAGGTTTCCTCCGGTGCGGTCTCCTGCGCCGTGGTTTTCCGCAGGGCGTCTTCAGCTGAGACTTCAACAGTGGCGATGGCGTGCAAGGCACCGTCCGTTGCAAGATCGGAAGCGAGCTTCAGTGCCACTGCACTGCGGCGGGACTGTTGCGTGTCCACAGCCCTGCTCAGCTTGGCGTAGAGTTCCGCGGTGTCACCCCGCCGGCCGCCATAGATAGGGAGCGGCTTGCCGTCGAGCACCATGTTCGGCGTGGAGCGTACACCGAACACTTCAGCACGCGCAATCGACGCAGGGTTGGCGAGCGGATCCGGTTCGGGTATGTGCTGATCGAATGCAAGCGCCACCACTTCGTTGCGCGGATATGCCTGCAGCAGTGCCTCCACGGCCAGATCGGCAGCCACGCACGGGCCGCAGCCCGAGCCGGTAAACAGTTCCAGCAGCGCTGTGTGGCTACGTGAGGCGGATGTATGCGCAGGCGGCTGAAACGCGGCAGGGTAGAGCGAAGCGTATTGCCTGTCAAGCTCCTCCTGCAGCCCTGCGTCGCTGCCCTGGTGCTCGTCGCGATACAGGGCCAGCATCTGGCCGCGCATGGGTTCTGGCAGTTCGCCCAGTAACTGCGCCTGCTCGAACCATTGGAGAGCGTCTTTCGAGCGGTGCTGCTGCAACGCGATCTCACCGCGCAGGTAGTGGAGTTCATCACTCAAGGGTTCCAGCGGGGCGGACTGATCCAGCAGCGCGGCCGCTTCGGGCAGATGACCCTCTTTCAACTCCACATGCGCGCGCACCAGCAGCACCTCAGACCGGATGTGCACGTAATGCTTATGCAGCTCTTCCCGCGTTGGTGGATCTGCTTTGTACTTCCGATACGCCTTCCACTCAGCCTCGTTGAAATGGGGCTCCGTCATCTGCCGGTCCGTGTCAAGGATCCAAGACTCCGCCACCTTCAGGTCTACGCCGGCAGCCGCAAGTTCGTCGGCAAGGTACATCTGTTTGTTCCACCGGTCGTAGCCTTTGTGCTCCGCCTTGACGAGGGTATGCGCCAGCGCGTCGATCTCATCTACGCGGTCGGGAAAATGCTTCAGCAGAACGTCCAGAATGGCTCCCTGCGCGCGCGGTGCGGAACTGCTGTCGGGGTAGTCCTTGAGAAATGCGCGCAGTGCCTGCAGGCGCAGGTCCGGGTCCGGCATATTGCGGGCGGCGCGCAGGGCGCGCACATCCGCCGGCAGCTTTTTCACGATGGGCTGCTGGCACCAGAGCACAGACGATGCAAAAGCACAAAGCACAGCGAGCGCGGCCGTACGCCGAACCTGCAGAAAAGCCGCCATGCATCGTTCTCCCTTCGAGTCGAGCCTAAAAGAATCGCGTCGTGCTGAAAAGACAGGGCAACAATACCGCGTGCAACCGGTTCTACTTGTGGAACTGCGATCCGGACCACGCATACAGAATGCGCTCGCACCGTTACGAGGCATAGCCCCACCCTCGGAATGGTACGATTTCGCCATGCTGCAGGTGAAACGTCTTCGAGCAGCCGCATGGGTGCTTGCAGCCGTTTTCTTTCTTCTGCGGTTTGTGCATCTCTCCGCGGACTATCCGCACTGGATGCGCTGGGACGACGGCATCGCCACCGACGAGGGCTGGTACGCTTCCGCCGCCATCAACCATCGACTTTGGGGGACCTGGCGCCTGCCCGGCGACATGAATATTCCCGTGCTGATGCCGGTGTGGAGCGGCTTGCTCTCCGTCGTCTTCAGGGTCTTTGGCTTCGGTATCGTTCCCGCACGTGCAACGGCGGCTGTGTTCTTTCTTGCCTGTTGCGGCATCGCATTGCTGCTGCTGCGGCGCTTTGGAGGGCAGCAATGGCTGCCGCTGTATGCGTTGATGCTGGCCTGCAATCCCTGGGCCTTTACCTTCAGCCGCAGCGCGTTTCTTGAGTTTCCGATGCTGTTCTTCTTCCTCGCTGCGGCGTGGTTTGCAGGCACTGCGATGAATGCAGAGAAAAGAGGAACCGCTCCCATAAAGGCGGCCCTGGCAGGCTGCCTGTTTGGCGTGGCGATGCTCACCAAGACCACGGCACTGCCGCTCGTGCTGCCGCTGCTGTACCTCCTGGCAGAACGGCACCGCTTCCGCATCGCTCGCGCACTGCCCGATGCGGTGGCCTTTCTATCAGGACTTGCGCTGGTTACAGGAATCGCCTGGCTGCTGCTGACACGGCACTATGCCGCAGACGTCCACTTTTATCTCGACGTTGTGCCGAGCGGCTTTCACTTTACGCCAAGGGGCATTCTTGCCGATGGGTCACGGCCCTTCCGCTATGGACTCGGCTCGGACCATCTTCTGTTCGCAACCGCTCTTCTTGCTCTGGCTGCATCGCTGTTCTTCCGGAAGGCGCGGATGCTGTGGCGTGAGCCGTGCTTTGCTTTTCCGGCGATATGGTTTGCGGCCTTCCTGCTCTTCATGGTGGAGCACAATAACGACCCTGCGCGCTACTTCGCTGTGGTGATTCCAGCCGTGCTGATGATCGGCACCGCCCTTCTGCAGCACATGCAAGCCAAGGTGTTGCCGATGTACCGCGTTCTGCTTGTGCTCGTGGTGATGGATCTCACGGTGAACGCCGCGCAGGTGTGCCTTTTCCTCGCCACGCCGCGCTACACCTTTCGCAACGCAGCGCTCGCAATCCGCGCCGTCGTGGACGCTGACCCATCCGGCAATCGTGTTTTACTCGGCGACAACATGCACGAGGTCGCGCTGCAGAACGGCCTGAAGCCGATGAACCTTCTCTTCCACTCCGCCCCCATCGTCGAGCAGGTGCAGCGCTACCAGCCGGGCTGGTGGGTGCAGTTCCAGCCACAAGACAGTGGGGAATGCTTCCGCATGGTGCTGGGCAGCGGTTACACCGTAGAACACATGGGAACGTGGCCAATCTTCTATCCGGGCAGCAGCCTTGCCCTTTACAAGCTGCACCACACCGGACAGCTTGCTTCCGTAATTACGGAGCAGCAGCGCCGGGCGTGTTTGCCGCCGATTGAGGGCGTGTCGACGTATCGATGATTGCGTGATTCTGTTGTATGAAACTGTCGTTTCGGACCCGAAGCACCAGTTCTATCGCCACGCAGTAGAAACCAGATGTCTGCTCGAAGCGCCCTGCCCCCAAGAAGAGCAGGTTTCTCCACTTCGCTGCGCTCCGGTCGAAATGACAGATACGGACAGGCCGCCCGTCAAGATGACAAGGTTGATTAGCCGTGCAGAGCGTGATCAGCCTTGCTGTCGTCGCCGCTCCACACCAGCTTTTGCGTCCATGGAGCATCCAATGCTGACCAGAACGGATGCGCTGGAGGCAGACCCAGCGGCAGCCATGCCGCGCTGCATAGGTAAAGGCTGCCCGTTGAGATGTAAACCTCACCAAGGCTGGGCTGATGGCCATACAGGCCAATCTGCAGCCAGCCGTTCGCGTTGAAAGTGCCGGGTGCTTCCAGTGTGCGGCGCTGCACGGCGGTGAGCGCGCCACGTATCTGTGCGGGAGCGACACCTTCCGGCAGGATGCCGCGAAGCGCGGCGTCCGCCAGCAGGTGGAAAGCCCCGGCGCGGTAGGTGATGGAGCGGCCCAGCACGGGAAAGCTGCCGTCCGGCCCGATGATGCGCTCCTGGATGGCGGCATAGCGGGTCGCGCGTTCCGTGATGTTGCTGCGCAGGGCATTCCATGCCGGTGCTTCGTCACCGAGCACCTGCATCAGCATCAGCAGGTACGGGTGCATCACGTAGCTGTTGTAGTTGTCCGCGTGGTACTGCGGGCCGTCGCCGTAGGTGCCATCTCCCACGTACCAGCGATTCAGTTCGTTCAGGGCATAGGCGACGCGCATGCGGTCCCACTCGGCACCGCCGTTCGCGCCCAAACGAAAGAGCAACGCCTCGTCCATCGCGCTGAAGAGCACCCAGTTGTTCAGTCCGGTAAGCACCCTGCGCTCTTTGACCATTGCCTGGATCACGTGTTCGCGTGTCTGCGGAGACAAGGTGTCGATCAACTGCCTGGGCGCGCGCAGCATTGCGAGTGCGAGGAATGAGGCATCCACGACCGTCTGTGCGGAGTCGCCGAAGCGCATGTAGTCCGGTGACGCGGGATCGACAGCGGAGGCGATCGCCTCGACCGCCATTTGGCGGTAACGTTTTCGCAGGGCAGCCTCTTCCGCCGATTCCCCCGAGGACGGCTCCAGTTCCAGCCACGGTGCAACACCCATGAAGAGGCGTCCGAACGCCTCAAGATGCGAGCCGATGGCCCGGTCCGCCTCATGACCTGAAACAGCCTCTACCGGCATGCGCTTGCGGAGTTCGCGCTGGCTAAGTGCAGTAAGGACGGGTTCGGCGATCTTTTGCATCCAGGAAAGCCACTGGGTACGGTGGTCTGCAGGCTGTTGCGCGGCCGCTTCGGTGCTGGCGGCAAGGCCGGGCAACGTTGCGGCCGCAACGGCGGTCTGCAAAAAGGTTCTTCGGTCGGTCCGCATACTTCCCACGCTCTGCAGCATTCCAGTTGTTTTGTCATCCCGTAGCGGAGCGAAGGAATCTGTTTGACTCCACTCGCCAGGGCACCTCAAGAACAGCAGATCCCTTCCTTGCGTTACAGGATGACAAATGCAAACTGCCGAGTGCCCCACCTTCGTGGCCGTTCGTGCTGCTTACTTCTGCTTTGCACCTTGATGGTGGGCCGCATACCTGTCCATCTCCGCCCCGGCCATCAGAAATCCACCCACGCCATACACGTAGCTCGAAGTCGGTCCGAACGCGCCGGGGGCAGCGCCGATGGGCTGGATACAGCCGAGGCGGCCGTCCGCATAGACGTGCTGCAGCATGCCTGCCCATGCCTTTTCAATCACGGGAGCGTACGTTGCACGGTCCAGGATGCCTTCGTTCACACCCCATGCCATCGCGTAGGTGAAGAAGGCGGAGCTGGAGATCTCCGGCAGCGGGTACGCCGCCTGGTCGAGCAGGCCGGTGTGCCACAGGCCGTCCGGTTGCTGCAGGCCCGCGAGGCGCTCGCTCATTTCCTTCAAGAGCGCGACGTATTTCGCACGCGAGGGATCGTTCTTTGGCAGAGCGCGCAGCACGTTGACCGTGCCGGCAATCACCCATCCGTTGCCGCGGCCCCAGAAGATCTTCTTGCCATTCGCCTCCGTCTTGCCGACATAGCTGTTGTCGCGCAGCCAAAGGTGCTCGTCCGGGATGAAGAGGTGGTCGGTCGTCAACTGCCACTCGGCGTTCATCTTGTCGATGTATTTGTGGTCGCCGGTAATGGCGCTCATGCGCGCCATGCCAGCGGGCGCCATGAAGAGCGCGTCGCACCACCACCACAGGTCTTTGTTTGGGTCGTCCGGCCGCGCGACGAGCCGGTCGAAGGTGGCGCGGGTGTCGGCGATGCGCAGGTCATCTTTCTTCACCAGGTACAGGGCCTCGTATGCCTGGCCGATGGCCTCATCGTCGGCATGAAACTGACGCGTTGCCCATAGCTTCCAGTTGAACTTCTCGGACGCGGCAAGCACCGCGTCGAAGTAGCGCGAATTCCCGGTCGTCTGGCTCGCGCGAAGCAGGCCGAGATAGAGCGGAGCATAGGTCCAGTCCTGGTTGAACTTCTCCCGCGAGTAGCCAAGCTGCCAGTCGGCCACCTTCGTCATCGCCGCGCGGATCGCCTTCGACTGGATCGCCGGGGAAAGGTCCGTGGCGATGGGCTGCGGTGTTGCGGCTTCGTCGCCGGAGGCGGCCTTGATGTCTACGTAAGGCATCGGCTTTTCCGCCGGTGCGGCCTGCCCGTGCAGCGCGGTGGCGAAGAGTAACAGAGCGGACAGCGAAAGGCTCAACTTGTTCCGGAACGGGCGGTGCATCGGGAAAGGCACGTTTTCGATCTCTCGTGTGCGAGCGGCCATGCGGCATCGCCGGGGAATGGCTTGAACGATACGGAGCGAGGCAGACGATCGTCAACCGCCACGCTTCACATTTCACGTTCGTTGCCGCGCAAAGCAAAAGGGCGGACACAGGGTGTCCGCCCTTTGACTTCCATCCAACTTACTGCTGCGGCGCTCCAGGCTT
>CALMAP010000154.1:25119-28766 GCA_937859825.1 uncultured Terriglobus sp.
TACTTGATCTTGGCTTCCTTGAAGTCGACGTGCTTGCGAGCGACGGGGTCGTACTTGCGCATGGTCAGCTTCTCGGTCTGCGTCCGGGAGTTCTTCTTCGTGACGTAGAAGTAGCCCGTGTCGGCGGTCGAGATGAGCTTGATCTTGACGGTGACGGCCTTGGCCATGGCGGCTCCTGCAGCGGTTGCGGACGACGCGGAAGCACTCCGAGAGGGAGACCGCGATCCGACGTCGGGGGTGGCGCATTCCGCATGCCGCGAAACGCAAAAGGGCGGACACTGGGTGGCCGCCCTTTCACTTCCATCCAACTTACTGCTGCGGCGCTCCAGGCTTGCCTGCGTCCGGCGCAGGGACTGCTGTTGGGAACAGGTTCTTCAACTGCTGGTCGCGCTGCTTGTTCTCTTCCGGATGAGGAAAGGGCTTACGCGGCATCATCGCGTCGCGTTCGCTGGTGTTGTAGAGGAAGATCGCCTCGATTACGGCGGCCTGCTTCAGGTCGGCCTCGTGGATGCGCTCATAAGTGTCCATGTTGCTGTGGTGGGTGCGCGTCTCGTAGTCCATCGGGTCCTGGATGAACTGGAAGCCCGGCAGGCCCACCGCATCGAAGCTCAGATGGTCCGTGCCGCCGGTGTTGCGATAGCTGATGGTGGTCGCGCCCAGGTCGTGGAGCCGCTTCAGCCACTGCTCGAAGATGGGCGCGATGGCGTAGTTCTCCTGCGTGTAGACGCCGCGGATCTTGCCGGTGCCGTTGTCCAGGTTGTAATAGGCGTCCAGCGTCTCCCACTCCCTGGTGGTCTTCAGCGGACCCTGCGGACCGCGCAGGAAGGCCAGGGCAGGATCGGCCGGCGGCGCGCCGGGCGCGGCTGGTGGTTCGGTGAACTCGCCGAAGTGCTGCTTCACGTAGCCACGGCTACCGAAGAGGCCCTGCTCTTCCCCGCTCCACAATGCAATGCGGATGGTGCGGCGAGGCTTGTACCCGATGGCCTTCAGGATACGCACTGCTTCCATCGCGACCACTGACCCTGCGCCGTTGTCGGTGGCGCCGGTGCCGCTGATCCAGCTATCAAGGTGGCCGCCCACCATCACGACCTGGTCTTTCAGTTTGCTATCGGTGCCCGGAATTTCGGCGACGGTGTCGAAGCCGTGCTCGTGGTCTCCGCTGAATACGGTCTCGATGTTGACCTCGAGCTTGACCGGTACTCGCTGCTGCAGGAGGCGGTAGATGCGACCGTAGCCCTCAACGGTAGCGACCGCGTTGGGAATGGTGACGGCGCTCTCACGCTTCTGCGCGTTGCGGGAGAGGTTCGCACCGTTGTCGTCGAAGATGATGCCGGTGCCGCCGCCTTTGCCGCCATCGCGGCTGGGCGCAAGGATTGCGGCCACCCCCTCGGCACTCATCATCTTCAGAGCGGCGGTGCGTAGCTGCGTCAGGCGTTGCCGCTCGGCGAGCAATTGCTGGATGGTCTGCTGCGGGCCCGCACCTGCGCGGCGTGGCCCTTCGACACTTTCCATCTCTTTCAGCTCTTCGTCAGTGTAGCGGTGAAAGAGCGGTTCGGTCAGGTCGACGATCGCATGCGGAGCGCCGAGCAGAACGATCTTGCCCGAAAGCTTGCCCTTGTACTTGTCAAGATCGGCAGCAGTGGTGAGTTCGACCAGAACGGCATCCGCCGTGACGGGCCCCTTGGTTGCGGGCGACCATGGTGCGGCCTGAATCCACAGGGGCTCCGTGTCCGGCGTGATGACGCGCGCCCAACTATTCACCTGCGCCCAGCCCATGCCAAATTCACCCCAGTCTTCAAGGTGCGCGTTTTCCAGACCTGCGTCGGCAAGGCGGTCACGCGTCCACTCATTGGCCTTTTTCATGTTGGGCGAACCGGTCAGGCGCGGCCCGATGCCATCGGAGAGGCCGGTCATGTAGTCCATCACATGCGAATGGCCCAGGCCTTCGCTGCGAATGCGCGCGTACATGTTCAGGTCGAGCGACTCGATCGCAGGCTGCGCGCCAGAGTAGCCGGATTGGTTCTTCTCGTCCGCAGCCATAGCCTTGTTCTTTGGCTTTTCTGCGGCAAAGGCAGGCAATGCTGTGCTTGCGAACAAAGACATCAGCGTAACGGCGCACACACCTCGGCGCACGGCACTCCATGCAAGGGACATAGATACAGCCTCCAGAAAGGGGTACAGCTTGGGGATAAGGAAAGGTTACAGTGCGAAGTCGAATCGAACCAGTTGAAGTTGCAGAAGTGCTTCTCTGCTTCAGGCAGCGGCCTTCTGGTGAATCGCCCTGCGCACAACTGTCTCAAGATATGCCGCAGTGTTCATCCCGAGAGCTCTTGCCTGTTGCGCCGCCAACTCCATATCGCCTGAAGGCAGATAGATGGTCGCCGCCTTTGCTTGTACCGCGGAGTCACCGCGCCTGACTTCGAGCGTCCCGTTTTCCAGAGCCTGTTCGAAGCGCGCAGCAGCCTCATCCTCATCGCCAAAGTGCCAGTCCGCCTTTTCACCTTCCGTTGCATGTTGCATGGCATCAGGCAGAGGCAATTCGAGCTTGCTGCGTTGCATAGAACCTCCTCAACCTGGCATTTGCCGGAAAGGCTGTGACCGGTCGTATCCTGGTTTCCCTTGGCGTAAACACGATACGAAGCACTCTGCCTCCGCTGGTCGCTCCAAGAAACTCATGGCGCTCTTCCGCACCCACGACGCGAGTGGAAAGGGCAAAGTGCAGACCTCGGTAAGCTTCATGCGGTGCGATACCATGCCGCGCGATGTGATCGCGGTTTGCGTCATCCCACTCGAATTCCATGAACGAAGCATGGCATAACTGGATAGAGAATACGCCCAGACCCGCCCAACGGGAACGGATCGGCAAGCCAATTCCCTTCTTCCTTGTACTGCCAAGCGGTGAAGACGATAGAATTCTGGCGTTCCCAGACCTGCACCGCGTACACAGGAGAACGTCTATGTCCGATTTGCTGCCGCATTCCAAAGAATCCAGCCCGTATCCCGCACCGGGAAGCGTAGCTCCGGTGCCCGCATACGATCGCTTCTCTGAAGACGACGGAACGCCGCCGCTCACGCAGGTACAGCGCGTGATGAACACCTTCTTCGCGCCGTCAAAGACGTTCACAGACATTCGCCGTAACCGTTCGTGGTGGCTGCCGTTCGTACTGCTGGCGCTATTTGGATACCTGTTCAGCGCGGTGGCTGTTCACCGCATCGGCATGGACGGGCTGGCTGAGAGTGCGCTTCGGAGCAATCCGAAACGCTACGAGCAGATGCAGACGCAGCCACCAGAGGCGCGGCAGCAGGCGCTGACGTTTACGCGGGCCATCATGCAGGGTTCCTTCGTAGCCCTGCCGGTCTTTCAACTCGTCTTCTCGGCGATCTTCGCCCTGCTGCTGTGGGGTGGCTTCAACTTTGTTCTGGGTGGCTCTGCGACCTTCGGCGGGATGTATGCGGTGGCGATGTTCGCCGCGCTGCCGGGAATTCTGCGCTCGCTGCTCAGTATTGGCACCATGTTCATTACGGATGCCGATTCATTCAACATCTCCGAACCGGTAGGAACGAACCCCGGCTACTATCTTTCCCCGGACTCGGCGGCGTGGCTGCGCTCGCTGCTGGGGTCGTTTGATCTGTTTACGCTGTGGATC
>CALMAP010000155.1:0-8680 GCA_937859825.1 uncultured Terriglobus sp.
CATCCGAACTGTTCGTTAACTTTGAAGTGCCACCTTGAATAAGTGTCATCCTGAGCGAAGCGAAGGACCTGCTTTCCTTCGGTGCGCCTCGACCGCAAGGCAAACGTTTCAATCGAGCAGCTTCGCTCCTTCAGTAAACTCGTCTCGTGTTCCTGCCGCGAGTTGAAGCCAGCCGCTACATTCTGCCCATGAGGGAGGGCGGCTCCATGCCTGGTCTGCTCCAGGCGAGTGACGGCATGCACTACGTGGTGAAGATGCGTGGAGCGGGGCAGGGGCCGCTGGTACTGGTTGCTGAGGTGCTGACCGCAGCCATCGCGGGGGCACTTGGGCTGCGCGTACCGCCACTGGCAGTTGTGGATATTCCACCCCGCTTCGGTTCCAATGAGGCCGACCCGGAAGTGCGCGATCTGCTGCGTAGTTCCGTAGGCGCGAACGTGGGGCTTGCCTACGTAGACGAGGCAACGACCTTCGACGAAGCTGCTGGCGACGTGCTGCCGGAACATTTTGCCAGCCGCACAGTCTGGCTCGACAGCTTTCTGCTCAACGTAGACCGTACCGCCCGCAATCCCAACCTGCTGATGCAGCGTGGACAGCCTTTTCTCATCGACCACGGCGCGGCCCTCTACCCGCAGCACAATCGTGAAACGTTTCCTGACAAGGCCGCTCTGCCGTTTGCGCAGATCGGTCAGCACCTTTTGCTCGCCTCCGCAACGAACTTTGCCAGAGAAGCCGGGCTTGCCAGGAAGGCCATGACTCCGCAACTTCTGAGCGACGCGGTGAACGCCATTCCAGACGACCTGTGGCCGCGTGAGAACGAGAACGGCTACGGTCCGCCGCACGAATTCCGGGCCCTGTACCTGGCATTTCTTGAGGAGCGCCTACGAAACGCGCCTATCTTTGAAGGGGAGGTGCTGCGTGCCCAGCGAGCCATCCACACCGGCCTATAACTACGCAACGCTCCGCATCGTGCCGCGCGTGCACCGCGACGAGTTCATCAATGCGGGCGTCGTCCTGTACTCGCCGGAGCGCCGCTTTCTCGGTGCTCGCGTGCATGTGGACGAGCGGCGGTTACGGGCACTGTGGCCGCACATCGACGTGGCCCTCGTCCGCCGGCACCTATCGGCTGTGGAACATATCGCCAACGGGTCGAAAGAAGGTGGCCCGATCGCCGCCCTAAAGCAGGGCGAGCGCTTCCACTGGCTCACTGCGCCACGCAGTGCGATGATCCAGGTCTCGCCCGTGCGCACCGGCATCAGCAACGATCCTGGCTCCGTTTTGGAGAGTCTGGCTGCCGACCTTGTGGAAGTGCAGCCAGTTACCCGGTAAACGTCTGCCATAGCAGCAGCACGTTCAATCCGATGATGAGCGCCGTGACTGTCCAGCCTGCGAAGGCGGTCACGCGCAAATTGCGAAACTCGCGCATCACTGTCTCGCGCCCGGTAAGGATCAGTAGCGGCACCAGCGCAAACGGAATCCCGAACGACAAGACGGCCTGCGACAGCAGCAGGATCTTCACCGGCGAAAGTCCCAGCGCGATCACGATCAACGCCGGGATGACCGTGATAAGCCTCCGCAGGTAGATGGGAAACTGGATGGCAAGAAACCCCTCGATGATTACCTGGCCGGCGAGTACGCCGATGGTGGACGAAGACAGCCCGGAACAGAGCAGCGCCACCGCAAAAGCAAGCGCGGCAAAGCCGCCCAGCAGCGGGCCAAGGGTGCGATGCGCATCTTCCAGAATGGTGTCGGGATTTAAACCGGGCTGGTGCATAAAGGCAGCGGCGGCCATCACCAGCATGGCGGAGTTGATGAACCACGCGCCGTTCATCGCGACAAGAATGTCGATCAGTTCGAAGCGCAGATAGCGGCGGCGGAACTGCGTGATGCGCGCAGGATCGACACTGACGCCGCGCTCCACAAATCCTTCCATCCGGGGCTGCATCAGCGCGGAGTGCAGGTAGATCACGTGCGGCATCACCGTCGCGCCCAACATGGTCACGGCGATATACATGGTGCTGCGGTTCAGGCTGGGTACCAGCGTGTGGTGCGCGGCCAGTGCCCAGTTCGGGTGGACCAGAAAGATTTCCACCGCGTAGCAAAGGCCGATCAGGCAAACGAACGCGATGATGATGCCTTCGAAATGCCGGAAGCCGCGCTGGTTGAGCGCCAGCAGCGCAAAGACAAACACCGTGGTGAGCAGTGCCGCCAGCAGCATGACGCCGGTCTGGGTCATCCCGCGCGCCAGCAGCGGTCCCCCAAAGAGCAGGTAAGCGCCCAGCGCCGCACCCAGAAACTCCGCCAGGTCGGTGGCGATGGCGCTGATCTCCGCGGCCGTCCACAGCATCCACACCATGGGCCGGGAGAAGTGGTCGCGGCAGTTCTGCGGCAGGCTGCGCCCGGTCGCAATGCCCAGCTTGGCGGACAGATACTGCACCAGCATCGCCATCAGGTTCGACCAGAACAGCACCCACAGCAGCGTGTAGCCGTACTGCGCGCCGCCCACGATATTCGCGCCGAAGTTGCCCGGGTCGATATACGCAACGGAAGCGACAAACGCTGGACCGAAGTACGTCCAAAGCTCGCGCAGGCGAGGCTTGGCTTCGGTCGCCTGATGGTTGGTGGCCGGGGTGAGCACTGCTTTAAGTATAGGGAGGTATAGAAGCGCTCTTTGCACTCTCCACCAAACCGGTCATTTCGACCGGAGCACGCGCGGTAGTTTGCGCGTGCGCAGCGGAAACCTGCATTGTTCTTTGAGAGTCCAAGTCGCACGGGCAAACAGCAGGTTTCTCCACTGCGCGACGATAGAACTGTCGCTCCGGTGGAAATGACAGATCGGTGATATACAGAAACGTTGTTATGGTGGCGAATGCTAGCCTTTTTCCATGAGAGTTCTCGTCATTGGCGGCGGCGGCCGTGAACATGCACTGTGCTGGGCGCTGCGGCGTTCCCTCCGTGTAAGCGACGTGGTCTGCGCTCCAGGAAACGCGGGTATCGCCGCCATTGCGGAGTGCGTGCCCGTGGAGCAGACGAGCATCTTCGACATGCTGCGCGTGGTGCACGCCGTCGCCCCCAGCGTGGTGGTGGTTGGCCCTGAGGTCCCGCTGGCCGCGGGCATCGTGGACGCGCTGCAGGGCGAAGGCGTCCGCGTCTTTGGCCCCACGCAGGCCGCGGCCAGGCTCGAAGGCTCCAAAAGCTTCTCAAAGGCGTTTATGCAGCGCCACGGCATTGCGACTGCGCGGTACAAAGCGTGCGCCTCGCTCGAAGAGGTCGACGCCGCGCTACCGGGCTTCAACCTGCCGGTGGTCGTCAAGGCGGACGGCCTCGCCGCAGGCAAGGGCGTCGTGATCGCGGAAACACATGCGGGCGCAGCAAGTGCGGCGCGGGAGCTGATGGATCTAGGCGGCACGCTGGTGCTGGAGGAGTTTCTCGTAGGCGAGGAGCTGTCGTTCTTCGCACTCTGCGACGGAAAGAACGCCGTCGCCATCGCCGCAGCGCAGGACCACAAGCGCCTGCTGGAAGGCGACCTGGGCCCCAACACCGGTGGCATGGGGGCCTATTCCACCGATGCACTGTTGCCGGACGGCCTACATGAGCAGTTACTGCGCGACGTGGCGCAGAAAACGGTGGACGGGATGCGTGACGAGGGCGTGCCTTTTCAGGGCATCCTTTTCTGCGGCATGATGCTGACCGCTGATGGTCCCAAGGTGCTGGAATTCAACACGCGCTGGGGCGACCCCGAGATGCAGGCCATCCTGCTGCGCATGGAAACCGACGTGATGGACCTGATCGATGCCTCCATCGACGGCACAGCCGCGGAGCTGAAGATTGCTATGAAGCCTGGTGCCAGCGCCTGCGTCATCGCCGCGAGTGCGGGCTATCCCGCAGGCGCGGAAAAGGGCGGGTTCCTCCACGGACTCGATGCCGCGCTTCCTGCAGCCACGGTCATCTTCCACTCTGGCACGGCCTTGCAGGGCGACGACGTGGTAACGGGTGGCGGCCGGGTGCTCGGCGTGGCCTCGGTAGCGGCGAGCCTTCCAGAGGCGTTGCAGGCGGCCTATGCCGCGCTTGGAAACATCCACTTTGAAGGCATGCAGTTCCGGCGGGACATCGGACACCGCGCATGAACGAATGATTCCTGGGCCTTCGGCCCAGGCTGTGATGTGACGGGCCGTTGGCCCTGAGCCACACATGGAGGTAAAACGCGCTAGCGTCCGTGAAAAGCGCCCTGATTCCGCGATGCCCCTCTAAAACTTACGGGTAGATGCAACCTGCCGGAACCAAAAAGTCGCAAGCGCGCTATGCAGACCGCCTCTACACTGCCAGCAGGGGTTTCTCCACTGGCCATCCTCCACGTTATCGTCTGGTTGATTCACGCCGTGGTCCAGGCGTTTGCGACCGCGCTTGTGGATGTCTTTACCAGCATGACCACGGCCCTGATCATCTTGGGTGTTGTGGTGCTGGCGGGTACAGGGCTGGCAAGCGCCTTTGGACTGGGCGGATTTAGCCTGTTTCGCAGGTGGCGCAAACGGGAGTAACTTCGCGTCAAAGCAAGAAGAGCGTCCGCAAAGTGCGCAAAGTTCGCTTCGGACTTTGCGCGAAACTTTGCGAACGTGGCGGACGCTCTTGCTTTTGCTAACTACTTCGCCGACATCGCGTTGTTCTTACGATCGTCATCCGGCAGCTTATGGTCAGGGTCGATCGTGACGGAGGCGACCGGCTTCTTGTCCTCGGAGCTCCAGACGTAGGTGCCCTTGTTCAGCCAGGTCTCCACGGGCAGTTTGACCCGCTGCTTGGAACCATCGGTAAAGGTCACCTCTATCGGCGTGGGCAGCAGCAGTTGCCCACGGTTGCTGAGGGTCACGGTTGTCCCGTCGATCTTGTCGACAGCAACGTCATACTTCCAATTGTTGAAGTACCAGCCATTCCAGAAGTACGTCAGGTCTTCGCCACTCTCGCTGCTCATGGCGCGAAAGAAGTCCGATGGCGACGGGTGCCTGTAAGCCCAGTCGCGGATGTACTTGCGGAAGGCGCGATCGAAGCGGTCAGGGCCGAGAATGGCTTCGCGCAGCAGCACCATGCCGTACGCGCCCTTGAAGTAGCTGACCGGGTGCCCAAGCTGGCCGGTGTAGGCGTCCGCGTACATGAGAGTCGGCGCGTCGGGGTTGTCGAGCACTTTCAGGATGGTGTCTGCGGGCTCGCCACCGGCGGAGTACTCGCTGTCGCGCTTGGGGCCGTACTTGCCGTTCGCGTACAGGTCCGACTCTTCGATGTCGATGAACGTGTTGAAGCCCTCGTCCATGAAGGCGTGGCGGCGCTCGTTCGATCCCACGATCATGGGGAACCAGTCATGGCCGATCTCATGCGCGGTGACCCAGAACAGGAAGCTGCCCTTGTCTTCAATGCCGTCAAAGACCACGCCGGGGTACTCCATGCCGGTGCTAAAGCCGGCCACGGAGACGGCGGCTGGCCACTCATACGGGTACCAGTGCTTGCTGAAGTTTTCGACCGTGTTCTTCACGTACTCGGTGGACTTGTCCCACGCATCGGGACCGACGCTCTCCGGCGGATAGACGCTCATGGCCATCGATGTCTTGCCGTCCGGCAGGTTCATGCGCGCCGCGTCCCACACGAAGACGGGCGAGGCCGACCAGACGACGTCGCGGGTGTGGTCCATGTGGAAGTGCCAGGTGAGCGTGCCGCCCTGCTTGGGCCGGGATGAGGGGTCGCTTACCTCCTCCGGCTTGCGGATGTAGACGGTCGCGTCGCTCTTCGACGCCTGCGCGAGGCGGTCGATCTCGGTCTTCGTCAGCACGTCTTTCGGGTTCACCAACTCGCCCGATCCGGCGACGATCATGTTCGACGGTACGGTCACGTAGTAATCGAACTTGCCATACTCCAGGTACAACTCGCTGCCGATGTAGGGCAGGGTGTCCCAGCCGCGCAGGTCGTCGTAGACGCACATGCGCGGGTACCACTGCGCCATGTCGTAAATCTCGCCCTGCTTGCTCATGCCCCAGCTTGTGCGGCCACCCCATACTCCCGGGATCGCGTAGTGATACCGGATGTGAATGCGGACCTGCCCGCCCTTCGGCGCGAGCGGTTGCGCGAGGCGCACCTGCATGCGCGTGTCGTCCACGATGTAGTCGGCCCTGGTCCCTTCACCGCTCTTCTGCCTGCCGGTTTCCACCATCACGGCGTCGAGCAGGAAACCTTCCGTCGAAGGCACAGTCTGCGGAGCATCGCTGCTCGGCTGCCTGCGTCCGCGCCGCGCGGTGCCGCTGGCCAGGCGCGACCGCGAGTCTTTGCGGTAGATGTTCTGCTCCAACTGGATCCAGAGGCTGGTCAGCGCGTCCGGGCTGTTGTTGGTGTAGGTGATGGTCTCGTCATTCGTAAGCTGTTTTGCCTGCGTGTCGAGCGTGGCGTGCATCTCGTAGCTGGCGTCGTTCTGCCAGAACATGGGCCCGGGCGCGCCGTTGCTGCCGCGGTACGCGTTCACCGGGTTAGGCAGCGTAAGCGGAGCGAAGCTGATGCGCGGGTCGTAAGTGCTGGCCGCTGGCGCGCTCTTCGTACCTGTCTGCGCGTGCAAGGTGAGTGCGAGGAACGGAAGAGAAAGCAGCGCGGTGCGCCAACGTGAGGTCACGGGTGCAGGTCTCCTGTGGTGAAGGCTTGTCTTCACGATACGGCAGCACGAGGCAGAAAGTTGCGGGTGTACCGTCACGAGCGCACTGCAAAGGGAACCTCTCTCGATTGGAAGGACTTTGGATGTCTCTGCTATCTCATGTTGCCCGCACCACGGCGCACCAGGAGCATCGCGCTCCCATGCGGCTCAAGCGAGACGGTGAGTTCGCGTTGGGAACCTCCTGCGTCCTTGTTCGCCCACATGTCGTGCATGGTGTATGACCCCTCCGCGAGTTCCAATTCACTCCACGGCAGACGGAGTATTGCGGCAGTGTCCGCCGGATTGAAGACGGCGAGCACCGTGCCCGCACCGCTGACGGGTTTGGCCGACCACACGATCACATCGCGCCGTGTGAGCACGGGATGGTTCCCGCTGCTGTGCTGATCTACTTCGATCACCTCGCGGTTGGTAAGCAGAGAAAGCGTCCAGTCATCGAGTTGCGTCAGGTTGCCACCAAAGAGCAGCGGCGAGCGGGCAATGCTCCACAGGGTAAGCAGCGTGCGCTGTTCGGCGTGCGTGAGCCGCGTATCCCGCGGCTTGCCCCAGCCGGGCGCGGGCCGCAGCGAGCCCAGCGGGATCATGTCCGCGTCGGGCCAGTGGCCGGGTTGCTGCGTGCGCAGCCAGTAGGCCGTGCGCGCGAACTGGTCGGCCACGCCCTGCGGGTAGGCCGCGGTGCCGCGCCAGATGTCCCACACGTCATTGGAGATCCGCCACTGCTCCGCGTTCTCCGCAAGCTCACCTGCAAACTCGATGGGCGGCTCACCGGGTGAGAGCGAAAGCGCGATCGGGTAATCCACCTTGCGCAGCGCCGCGTGCAGCATCTTCAACTCCGCTGCCTTGTAGCGCGGCTGCGTAATGCAATCCACCTTGATGAGATCGACCCTCCATTGCGCGTAGAGACGCGCGATGGAGTCGTAATACGCCTGCGCCGCGGGCGTCTCCTTCAGGTCGAAGTTGTCCGGGTTCCAGCCGCAGGTGCCGTCCTGGTTCGCCGCGTCTGCCGCGTGGAACACAGAACCTTCTATTGGCAGGTTCTTTGCCGTGGCCTCGCGCGGAATGCCCTGCAGAATGTGGATGCCGAAGCGCAGCCCAAGCGAGTGCACGTACTCCGCCAGCGGACCGAAGCCAACGCCGTTTGCAGCGGAAGGAAAACGGTTCAGAGCAGGTGTGTAGCGGCCATACGCGTCCAGCGTGTACTGCTGTGCCTTGCCGTTACCCTCAGGCGCAGGGTTCTGCGTGGACCACTCCATGTCCACCGTGATGGTGTTCCAGCCGTAGGGCTGCAGTTTCGCGTGCATGGCGTCTGCCGCAGCGCGAATGTCCTCTTCTGTAACGGTCGTGCCGAAGCTATCCCAGGAGTTCCAGCCCATGGGCGGCGTGGGTGCAAGTGGCGTTTCGCGAACCTGCGCAAACGCAGTCGACATTAGGAGCAGTAGAACAGGCAGCACGCGCATGGAGGCAGCGTAACAGGCAGGCACGCCTACAGCGCGGCACCCAGGAAAACGTCGTGATGCATGGGCGGTGCGGGAACGATACGACGCGCCTGGGACGACGCTGGATTCGTGAACCCGGCATCTGCCCCAGGACGCTGGCAACAGACCTGGTAGAGAGTTGCGTAGTTCTAATGTGCCGCATGTGCTTCGCGTGGCGAACTAGGAAAGACCCTAGTTATAGCAGGACGAAAGTTAGAGCGCTTTCCAACAGGGTCTGGGAAAAGTCCTAGTCGCTCCTAGGGAGCCCGCAGAATATCACTGAAGAAACAGACCTGGGAGAAGAGGCTCCTGGCATTCGCCAGGGGCCCATTTTTTTCTTCATCGCTGAATTCGCAACGCAAACTGCGCCACGCGAGGATCGGTCGTGGTCGCAGTAATACTGCCGAAGGCCGCCGCGCCAAACGAGCCGTTCGGTTGGGCAAACGCCGGCGTATTGGTAATGTTGAAGATCTCGGCGCGGAACTCCGCATCCCAGCGCTCGCCCAGCGCGGTGTGCTTCACCAAAGAG
>CALMAP010000155.1:8690-11620 GCA_937859825.1 uncultured Terriglobus sp.
GGATTGCGTGACGAGCTGCCGAAGGTGAACTGCGGCGCGGTGGCAAACGCGGCGGTGTTGAAGAAGCGGTCCGGCGTGCGCAGCGCAGCGTCGAGGTTGGGCCTGCCGATCAGGTTGGGCCGTTGCAGCGCCACGCCCAGTGCGCTGTTGTTGTTGGTCGCCTGCGTGACCGTGACCGGCATGCCGCTCTGCTGCACGTAGACGGCGTTCAGCGTCCAGCCGCCAAGCACGGAAGTGAGCAGGCGGTGACCGCGGTAGTCGCCCAGGTTGTACACACCGGCAAAGGTGAGCACATTGGGCATGTCGCCGTTGGAGGCGTCGCGCTCAAGATAGGGGCGGTAGGTGTCCGCCGCGATCAGCGAGCTCGAGTTGGGTGACGACAGCACCGTGGACGAGAAGACCGACGAGGCATCGTCCATCAGCTTGGAGTGCGTGTAGCTGAAGATGGCGTAGAGGCCATGCGAGACGCGCTGCTCCACCTTCGCCTCAATGGCGTTGTAGTTGGTGTTGCCAGTGTTGTTGCGATAGGTAGCAACGTTCTGGAAGCGTGGATACGGCTTCAACAGTTGCGCGTTGGTAATGGTCCGGCGCCCCAGCGGGCTGGAGATTGGAATCTGACCGAAGTACGGGTTTGCCACGGCGGTAAGCAGCGTGGAGTTCGGCTGCAGGCCCGTCGCGATCTGGTCGGCGGTGAGCTGGTTCAGGTTCTGGTCCGGAATGCCCACGTGCACCACGTGCGAGCCGACATATGCGACATCGAAGGTGAGATTGTTCGTGAGCTGCCGCTGCACGGCGAGGTTCCACTGCTCCACGTAGCCGGAGCCGGCATTGCGGCGCGCGGTGTACACGCTCTGCCCAAGGCCCGCATTCGCGTTCAATGCGATGGGCGCGACAGACGGTCCATTCGCAAGGGTGAAGGCAGCGTTGTAGTTGTCCAGCGTGGGCTGCTGCACGTTCTGGATGAACGGATACTGCGGCGTGGTGAAAGGCGTGGTGATGCCGCTCTGGTCGATGAAGACGATGCCGAAGCCGCTGCGCACGATCGTTTTGCTGTTGGCGTTGTAAGCGAAGCCGATGCGTGGAGCGACGTTATCCCAGTGCAGTTCACGCGCACTGCGCGGGTTGCCGTTCGTACCGAGGTAGTCGAGTTGTTGCGTACCCAGGTTGAAGACCGCGCCCTGGTTGCGCGTCTCCGTGCTGGGCAGATGCAGAGTCCAACGCGCGCCCAGGTTCAGGATCAGCGAGGGACTCACCTGCCAGTCGTCCTGCGCGAAGAACTCGTAGATGTAGTCCCGCGGGCGAATGGTGCGCCCCTGCAGGTCGATGGAGAAAGTGTCCACCTGGCCCAGCAGGAAGCTGGCGATGCTGTTGCCGCCCTGCGCCGTGGTTGTGCCGGTGGCAAGCTGCGTGTCGGTGCCCGTGACAGTAAAGGCAAAAGAGCCCGTGGGGTTCGGCGGCGCGATGGTGTTCAGCTCGTACCGGCGTGCGTCCACACCGGCCTTGATGGAGTGCGCGCCTCTGGTGAGGACGATGTTGTCCACCAGTTCGCCCACGCTGGTCTGGTAGCGCAGGTTGGTGCTTGCAGAAGCGCCAAGCTGCTGGAAACCCGTGAAGGTAAATAGCGGCAGCGCATTGTTGAAAGCAGCGTTCGTCGGAATGCCTGGAATGCCCAGGGCGGTGGACGCGGTGTTCCCCAAACTGGTGCCCGCCTGCGTGTTGCCGCGTCGCGTGTAGCCCAGGCGGAACTCGTTTGCGACCGTGTTCGAGAACACGTGCGTCTCGTTCAATACGAACTGCTGCCCGAGCACATTGGACAGGCCCGTCACGTTGCCGGTGCCGATGACCGAGCCGGTGATCGCGCCAGAGCCGTCAGGGAACGGCGTCACTGGCTGCTCCACTTCGCTGAAGTAGCTGTAGCGGCCGAAGGCGCGGTCGTGCTGGCTTACGGCGCCGTCCACGCGGAAGTCGAACTGGTTCTGGTGGTCGTCGTCGTTCGCGGTGCGCGTGTAGTTGTTGGCGGTGCCGGCAAGGTTCGGCACGGGGATGCGGTTCAACAACGCAACCGCGACCGGATCGAAGCGGCTGGGATTGATGGTGTTGTTGGCGAAACGCGTGCGCACGATGCGGCCGTTGGTGGTCGTTGTCGTGGCGGGGTCGTAGATGTTGGTTGCGCCGAAGTTGCCGCTGCGTTGCGCCAATGTGGGCACGGTGGAGATGCGCGTGACGCCGATGCGCTGCTTAATGCCCTGGTAGCTGCCGAAGACGAACAGATGGTCGCGCAGCACGGGGCCGCCCAGCATTGCGCCGTATAGGTTGCGGCGGTACTCCGGCTTGTTGCCCGTGCGCGCGAAGTAGTTGCGCGTGTTCAGCGCCTCGTTGCGAAAGAACTCGTAGAGGCTGCCATGCACCTGGTTGGTGCCGCTGCGCGTGGCCACGTTGACCACGCCGCCGTTGAACCGGCCGTACTCCGCGGGCACGTTGTTCGCGGCGATGGTGAACTCCGCAATACTGTCAATGATGGGGAAGAACGCCACCTGGCCGGGCTCGGGCTGCAGGGCGCTGATGCCGTCGAAGAGATACTCGTTCGTTCGCGGGCGGCCACCGTTGATGCGCGGCAGAACGGTTCCCGGAGGCAGTTCCACACCCGGCGCAAGCTGCGCGAGCTGCACGAAATTGCGCGAGTTGAGCGGCAGCGCAATGACGGCACGGCCGGGAACCGTCGTCTGGATGTCGGAGGTGCTGTTCTGCAGCGGTGGTGCATCTGCCGTTACGGTGACCGTATCACTCGCTCCGCCTGCCTGCAGCATGACATCCAGGCCGATGGTTTGGCCGGTGGTCACGTTGACGCCGGTCTGCTCCGTGCGGCTGAAGCCTGCGTGGTCTACCGTGACGCTGTAGGTGCTTGAGACCAGATTGGGAAAGTCATAGGT
>CALMAP010000156.1:0-1102 GCA_937859825.1 uncultured Terriglobus sp.
TTCAAGCACTGCGTCGCGAACACGCGGGTCGCTGCCGACGAATCAATGCAGGCATTCCAACGACTTGAGGCGGACATGAGCGCTATTGTCATAGCGTAGGCTTACCAGCAGGGCATCGCGGAAGCCTTGTCCGTCGCGAACGGAGTCACTGCCACCCTCGCACTTGTGCCCGGCGCGGCATTCGCTGGCAAGCAGGCTTACGCTCTCTTCACGCACTGTGTTGTCGGAGCCATGCTGTGCCGCAGCCATCAGCACCTGACGGATCTGCGGGTCATCCAGCGAGCCCTGCATTGTCTCGGGGATGATGCGGTTGTACTTAACCTCGACAACTTCACTGTTGGGTGTCTGCACCACGCCACTCACGTTGCCAATCGTGCCGGCGGTAGGGTTCTGCAGCACTACGGGCGTCGGCAACTTAGGAGCATTCGCGGCCTGGTAGCGGCTCAGGAAGTTGCCGGAAAGAAAACCGGCTCCCACCAGCAGAGCGGCCAGTGCGGGAGCTTTGCTGAGCGAGTGCCATGTTGACTGCAGCAGATTGCGAAAGCGGTCACGCATGCTAAGCCGCGGCGATTCGTCCAGCAGATCGTCCAGCCGCATGCGGCTCTTCGCCAGCAGGTTGGGAGAAATCTCCGGCAGAGAATCCAGCACCATTACGGAACGAAAGCTCTCCACAAGACGGCGTTCTTCTTCACATTCAGGGCAGCCGTGCATGTGCAATTCCAGCGTGGCAAGCTCGTCCTCACGGAGCTCGCCATACGCCATCAGCACGACTTTCTCTTTTGCTTCTTCGCAATTCATCGCGTGTGTTCCTCTACTCTGGCCTTAAATGGTGTTACTGCCTCTGCCGCCAACTCTTATGGCCGACGTGCATACATAAACTTGATCGATGCGGACGCGGGGCTTAAGCCGACCTTGCATCCGCGAGGTTTGCGCGAAGTTTTCTCGTCGCGCGAAAGAGCGTGTTCTTCGCCGTTTCTTCCGTGGTCTGAAGCATGTCTCCGATTGTGCGCAACTTCAGACCCTGATAGTGCTTCAACTCAAAAACCATGCGCTCGCGCGGCGTGAGCGTATCCAGCGCCTCCTCAATGCGCATGTGAAGAAC
>CALMAP010000156.1:1112-5601 GCA_937859825.1 uncultured Terriglobus sp.
CCGCTGTTATCCGAGATGGTAGAGGGATCTTCCCGGCGGCTTTTCCGGCGGCGCAGCGCATCCAGGCAAAGATTCGTCACGATTCGGTACAGCCACGTGTAAAACGAGCACTCAAACCGGAAATTCGAAAGATGCCGATAAGCCTTTAAGAAGGCTTCCTGATGCACGTCCTGTGCGTCCTGCTCGTTGCCAAGCAGGTGAAGCGCAAGGCGAAGCACTGCCGAGTCATAGCGGCGAACGAGCGCGTCAAAGCTCTCGCGCTGACCGCGTTGCGCTTCCCGGATCAGTTCATCGTCTTCGAGCCGTTGCTGGGCACGGGCTTCTATCTGCGCCGGTGTTAGCGCTGCACGTCCTGCCCGGCCTGCTGCCGCTTTCGCCACTGCACGCGATTCTACCGCGATCACACCCGTTGCAAGCGCTCCGTTCGAGCTAAGACCTGTCCCGGTTCCACCGTATCCAAAAGACTGCGTTCCCATGCTGCACTGACTCCGGAGTCAGAAGATCAATCTCACTCGGATAGACAGTGCACAGCAGAAAAGGTTAGTGCCACACCCACAGGAATCCGCCTGCCTGGAGAGGTGGTCGACTCCCATTTCTAATGGGGAAGCTTTCTCTCTTAAAGAGACAAGCCTTTCAGCCACTCTCGGATAGGACCACCGAGATCTGGCCGTTTGAGCGCGAATTCTACCGTGGCTTTCAAAAACCCGAGCTTGTCCCCGGCATCGTGGCGCTTGCCTTCGTAGGTGAAGCCATAGACTTTTTCCGTAGCCAAAAGGGCCTTGATACCGTCGGTAAGCTGCAACTCTCCACCTGCGCCGGGCTTCAGGGTTTCCAGGCATTCAAAAATCGCAGGCGTCAGGATGTAGCGCCCGATGATGGCGTTCTGACTGGGAGCTTCACTTGGCTTCGGTTTCTCGACCATGTCGCGGACTTCGCACAGCCGATCGTCTTCCGGTACGCGGACACAATCCAGACAGCCATAGTGCTGGATCGCGTCGCCCTCAACCACTTCGCTGCCAAGGATCGAAGCTCCCGTCCGTGAAAACGCTTCGACCATCTGCTTCATGCAGGGCACTTCCGCGTCCACGATGTCGTCAGGCAGCAATACCGCAAACGGCTCATTGCCAACCAGCTCTTTCGCCATGAGCACGGCGTGACCGAGGCCGAGGGCTTCAGGCTGGCGGACATAGGTAATCTTTGCAAGTTTTGTGACGCGGAGCGCAATGTCAAGCAACTGTGTTTTGCCGCGTCGTTCGAGGGAAGCTTCAAGCTCGGGAGCGCGGTCGAAGTGGTCTTCCATGGTGCTTTTGCCGCGGCCCGTAACAATAATGATCTCAGTGCAGCCCGCGGCAACGGCCTCTTCCACGCCGTACTGGATCAGCGGCTTGTCGACGAGCGGCAGCATCTCTTTGGGAGTGGCCTTGGTAGCGGGAAGAAAACGGGTCCCCATGCCCGCCGCGGGGAACACTGCCTTGCGAATCACTTTGTTCACGTGAAGTTTTGCCTTTACAGGATTTGCAAATCGTTCGTTTGCTTGAGAATGCGACTCTTCGAGAGTACCAAAGCAACGGCCCGCTCTACAGGACGGGAGAATCATCTCCCAGGAGTGACTTTCGTACTATCCGTATCGGCTCGGGGCCCTGCCGCATGAACGCGTCGTGGAAGCCGCCCAGTGAGAACGCCGCGCCCTGCTTGCTCTTCAAATCGGCGCGGAGCTTCAGGATTTCCAGCTTGCCCAGCGTGTAGTAGAGATAGGTCGCGTCGGAAGTGCCGCGTCGCGTTTCCATTCTGGCGATCTCCGGTTGCTGATATCCCTCCTTGAGGAAGAACTGCTCCGCCTCTTCGGTAGTCATGCCCATCGTGTGTATGCGTATGGCTACGTTGAAGCGGGCATTACGGAGCAGCGCATCCAGCAGTTGGCCAAGGCGGATCATCTTCGCCGTGCGCTCATCCGTGCCCGGCGGTACGTAGCCTTCATCAAGCATCATCTGCTCGGTGTAATGTGCCCAGCCTTCCACGTTGGTCGCAGCCATCGTTAGCTTGCGCACCTTGGATGGAAAACGGTCTTGCCAGAGAAATTGCGTGTAATGGCCAGGATAGGTTTCATGAACGCTGGTCGAGACGATGGTGCCCACATTGAACACGGCCAGATAATCGTTGGTGCGCTGGGGCGACCATGTCTTCTCTGGCAGCGTGACGTTGAAGAAGGCTTTGGTGCTGTTTCGCTCGAAGGGACCGGGCGGGTCCATGCTGGCCTGCGTGGTGGCGCGCAGGAATGGCGGCGTTTCTTCCAGCACGGGACGCACGTCGCTGGGCAGCGTGATGATGTGGTGCTGCTGGATGAAGAGAATCTCCGAGGTAAAGCTGTCTCGGAAGGCGTCCAGCAGCTTGTCACCGGCGGGGTGCATGGTCTTAAGTTCGTCAAGAATCTGCTGTGGCGTCTTACTGGGATCGATCTCTTTCGCGACGCGGGCGAACTCCGCCTGGTTTTGCTTCAGGTTTGTTTCATTGATGGCAAGTAGCCGATCGAGCGGCGTGTCCACCATCTCGTCATAAAGCAGTTTTTTGCGATAGGTGTCCGCACCCAAGGCGAAGCTGCCGTTGGAGCGGGGCAGCAGATCGGATTTCATCCAGTCACCGTAGCTTTTCATGGCCGCTACCACGGCCGTGTTGGTGCGAGCGAACTCCGCTTTCAGTTTTGCGTCGGTCGCATCGGCAAAAGCGGCAGGCACGTCCTGCTCGAAGAAGCTGACGAGACCGGCAATCTGGTCGAGTGCGATGTCTGTATAGATTTTCGGCGGGTTCTTCAGGTTTTTACGCGCTTCGGCAAACACCTGCGGAATCAGCTTTTCACGGTCCACGGCAGCCCGCAGCCGCGTGTCGGCCGAGGCGTAGGGCCGCTCCATCAGCACGAAAATCGCGTTGGTCACGCCGCTGGAGTACGTGTCGGGGTTCTTCTCCCACATGCGAATGGCTTCCAGCGTCAGCAACTGCGAGCGGATGCTGTTCCTCAGCAGCTCGCGGTCGTCGGCAACGGAGCGGTCCAGGCCGTCCGCCGGGATCGCCTCGATCTTCTTCAGGCTGTCGTGCAGCGCCGCTATCTCGCGGGCAATTCCTGCGGCAGAGTAGTCCTCCAACTGACTGTCGTACTGGTGAAAGCCTGCCTGCGTGCCCGCCGTGGGCGAGTAGTGGAAGTACGTATCGCTGAAATACTGCTCTGACAGAAGGCTGAAGGTCTGCATCGCGCCATCTGCGCTGATGCGCTGCGCGGGCAGGGTGCTGGCGGCGGCGATGATAAACAGGGCGAGTGAGAACAGGCGGCGCATGTTGTGCCTATCTTAATGTCACAATGCGCCCAGCAGGAGTACCGTTCGAGACGTATGCAGATACAGCACGCCGCGGTTGCGATCCTCCCCTCTTCCAACCTCGACCGGAGTGAGGCTTTCTATAACCGCTTGGGATTCTTCCGGGAGACGGGCGAGCAGCCTGACTGGGTATCTCTGTACCGCATCCTGCATGATGCACATGGCGCATCGATCCACCTTGTAAACGGTGGCGAAGATCTGCTGGAACCGGAGCGCAACCCAGCCGGTCTCTACCTCTATATCGAGGATGTGGACAGGCTGGCGGTGGAGTTTGGCGACGAGGTGCTGGAGAAGCGAAACCGCCCTGAGAACAAGCTTTGGGGCATGTATGAGTTCTCGCTCAGTGACCCAGACGGTGCGCTGGTAGGATCGGCTGGCCGACACGACTGCGCTGGTAAGGCTAACCGGCGCGCTTCTCCGCCTCGTCGCACAGCTTGTCGAGCCGCTTCTGCCGGGCCTCCGGCGACTGATAGTAGAAGACCGCCATTAACTCCGTACGCCGCTTGTTCGGTGTAAGCCGCTCCCATCCGGCCCTGGCTTTAGGCCTGGAGCGAAACGCCGATGCAATTAAGGGAGGGAGCTCGATCTCCGCTTCCATGGTGTTCAGCAGCCGCTCCGCCGTTTGCTGCGCGCGACGCATGCGGGCGTCTTCTGACTTGACGGAGGTGATCCACTTGCCGATCTCGCGGCGGGTGTACTCCGTAAGCTCGCCATACCAGTCGCGCAGGCCGTCGGCCTCGTCAAGCAGAGCATCGAGCTCTTCCGGCAGATCGGCTGGACGAGGTTCGAGGTCTGGCTGCAGCGTAAATGCTGCATGACTGCCGAATGCAACACGACCGCCCTTCTGCATCGCCCGGTTGACCAGCAGGTAGTACCTGCCCGGATACTCCGGCTCGGGGAACAGTGAGGTGCGGAAAGGAAAACCGTTGATCTCTCCGTGCACGCGCAGCCGCACTATGTGCGGCCAGAGCGACAAAGGGTCGAATGGAACCCGTGCGATCGTCCAGCCGAGCGCGCGGTCGCCTTTCTCCAGGACGGCTTCGAACCGTTGCTGCATAACTTAGAAATCTTACGGGAGTTCACTGCGAGTTAGGCTGATCTACTGCAGCAACTTATCTGTGTAG
>CALMAP010000157.1:0-5049 GCA_937859825.1 uncultured Terriglobus sp.
GAATTCAGCTTCGCTGGCTGGCAGCCTTTATATGCGTCGCTTTGCTGCTGGTTTGCGGAACGCTGCAGGCCACGCACTTTCATCCGCATCCCGGGCCGTCGAACGGTCCAGAGTGTTCGCTTTGCGTTGCCGCGCATATCCCGTTTCATCCTGCGCCGGCCGCGGCAATACTTGCCCATGACGTTGTTTCCGAACTTGTCGCCACTCAGCCGGTAACTACCCTTGCCTCGCGCCGTTGCGGGCACACCCACCGCATTCGACCTCCTCCTGCTCGTTTTTCAGCCTGACCGGTCTTCTTCACTTCCAGTCCAGCAACGAGTTTCAGGAGTTCACCATGTTCTTTTCCCTACGCCGGGCAAGCGTTCTCGCCTGCGCGGCAACTCTGTCCCTTTCCGGCGGCAGCCTTTTTGCTCAGGCTGCAGGTACGCTCACCGGCGTCATCACCGACCCCAGCGGCGCGATCGTTCCGGGCGCGGTTGTCACCCTCACGAATCCGGTTAGCGGCTACAAGCGCAGCACCACAGCCGATGCGGCCGGGCGATACCGCTTTACCAACATTCCTCTTGATCCATATCACCTGAGCGTCAGCAGCCCCGGCTTTGCGCCATCCGCGCAGGATGTCCGGCTCGCTTCGACCGTACCCACAACGCTGAACCAGACGCTGCAGGTCGGGGCTTCCGATACCACCGTTGAGGTTGAGGCATCGGACCTGGTTGAGAGCAGCTCCACGTTCCACACCGACCTGGATCGTGGCCTCTTCGACAAGTTGCCGCTGCAGAGTTCGTCCTCCACACTTAGTTCACTGGTCACGTTGGCCTCCCCAGGTGTGGCGGCTGATTCAAATGGCCTCTTCCACGGCATGGGCGACCATGCTTCCAATTCGTTTTCGCTGGACGGCCAGCCCATCAGCGACCAGCAGAGCAAGGTCTTCTCGAACCAGATTCCGTCGAATTCAATCCAGTCGATTGAGGTGATCTCCGGCGCGCCACCGGCGGAGTATGGCGATAAAACAAGCCTCATCATCAACGTAACCACGCGCTCCGGCGAGGGTGTCAAGACACCTACGGGCAGCTTCACCACGTCCTACGGAACCTTCGGTACGGTAACGGGTTCGCTCGATCTTGCGTACGGAACGGACAAGACCGGGAACTTTCTCGAACTGGACGGCCTGAATACGGGGCGCTTCCTTGATCCGCCGGAGTTCGCCGTCTTCCACGCCAAGGGAAATGAGCAGAACATCTTCGACCGCATCGACCGGCAGTTTACGGAACGAGACTCGGCGCACCTGAACCTGACCTACAGCCGCTCCTGGTTCCAGACGCCGAACACCTATGACAACCTGCAGGTGCAGAACGTTGTCGCAGGTGGCGGCACGGCCAATCCTGTCTTTGGCAATGTGGGTAATACCGACCAGCGCAGCAAGATCGAGACCTTTAACGTTGCACCGACTTACACCCACACCTTCGGTGCAAACGCGGTGTTGAACTTTGCCCCGTACGTCCGCCACGACCAGTACAACTACTATCCGAGTAACAACCTGCTTGCGGACCTTGGTCCCGTAGGGACGGAGTCGATCGAGCAGCAGCGGCAGCTTACCAATGCAGGTGTCCACTCGGACGTTTCCCTCGTTCATGGCCGCAACACAATCAAGATGGGTGCGGTGTACTCCCATACTTTTCTGCGGGAGCATGACCGCATTGGTATCGTAGACTCCACCTTCAATGCGCCCTGTGTGGATGCAAACGGCGCGGGCCAGAGCGGCTTCAGCGATCCTTCCCAGTGCGCGGCAGCGGGCCTGGTATCGAACGACACGGCTGCAGGGGGCACCTTCAACCCCGTCCTGCTTCCGTATGACCTGACGCGTGGAGGCGGTCGCTTTACCTACTTCGGCCACGCGGACATCAAGGAACTTTCGCTTTATGTTCAGGACCAGATCAAGGCAGGAAACTGGGACTTCAACGTCGGCATTCGCGGAGACCTGTACAACGGTCTGAGCAGCGAACGGCAGGCGGAACCCCGCCTTGGCGCCGCCTATAACGTGAAGCAGAGTGGAACGGTTCTGCGCGCCTCGTACGCACGCACGCTTGAGACGCCATTCAATGAAAATCTTGTGATCTCAAGCCAGGGCTGCTCCAGCCCGGTGCTGAATCCGCTGCTTGGATGCCAGGGCGGCAACACCATTCTGACTCCGGGTTTCCGGAATGAGTTTCATGCCGGCCTGCAGCAGGCCTTTGGCAAGAACTTTGTCATAAGCGGCGAGTACATCTGGAAGTACACGCATAGCGCGTTTGACTTCAGCGTAGTTGGCAACACGCCGATAACATTTCCTATCAACTGGCATAACTCGAAGATTCCGGGTTTCGCCCTGCGAGCGGATGTTCCGAATTTTCACCACCTGACCGCGTTTGTGGTTATGTCCGGGGTGACTGCACGGTTCTTCCCGCCGCAGAATGCGGGCGCGGGTGCAACCATCGGACAGAGCGGCTATCCCTTCCGCATCGACCATGATGAAAAGTTCAACCAGACTACGCACCTGCAGTACCAGATTCCGTTCAAGCGCGGCCCATTCTTCGGCTTCAACTGGCGGTATGACAGTGGGCTCGTCGCCGGGTCCGTGCCATGCTTCAACGCGGTGGGGGCAAACACACGGTGCAGCGGCGTGACTTTGAATGGGATGAACTACATCGACCTCAGCGGCCTTTCTGCTGACCAGCAGTTTCAGGCTGGCCTCGTCTGCAATGGCATCAAAGCCACTCCCACGGCAGGGCTGCCCTCGCTCTGCCAGGCCAATCAGCTCACCTCTAACCTGGTGTCGATCCCCGCCCCCAATACCGAAGACGATGACCGCAATCCACCGCGCATCGCGCAACGCAGCCTATTTGATCTCTCCATCGGCTCCGACAACTTGTTCGGCAGCGACAAGCACCACATCAGTGGAAGGCTCACCGCGGTGAACCTGACCAACAAGGTCGCGCTGTATAACTTTCTCTCCACTTTCAGCGGAACGCATTATGTAACACCGCGCACGCTGACGGCGGAGATTGGCTACCACTTCTAACCAGCGCTGCAGGACTATGACAACAGGGGGCGTTCGACGTAATTGCGAACGCTCCCGCAACTCTGGCACACTAACCCTTGAGGCAACATGGCAGGCGACGTCCGGCAGACCAAACAGAAGCAGGCACTGCGCAATGCGTTTACCGAAGCAGACCGCCCGCTGTCTCCGGATGAGGCCTTGCGGATCGCAAAAGAGAGCGTGCCCGGCATGAGCCTGGCGACGGTCTATCGAAACATCGGCAATCTTGTAGAAGAGAAATGGCTCGTCGCCGTCGAGTTACCGGGCGCAGCCGCACGCTACGAGGTCGCAGGCAAGAAACACCATCATCACTTTCAATGCGACACCTGCGAAAAGGTTTATGAACTTGCTGGATGCGAGATGCCGGTGAAGCCCACGTTGCCCAAAGGTTTCCGTGTAACAGGCCATGAGTTCTTCCTGTATGGCACCTGTGCGGACTGCCGCTGACTCGCTTCTGATCCTAGGAGATAGTGTCATTCTGAGCGAAGCGAAGGGTTTCTTTCCGCTTCTTCGCCTTTGGTTCTATCGGAATAATGCTCATGCTGTCGCTTTCTATAACGCGCATCCTTTCCTTCTTGGTCGCCACAACGTAGACTCGCTCGCATGAGCCGTCTTTCCCGCGTTTCCGTCCTTTTCGTTGCCGTCATAGTTTGCATGCTGCCCCTTCGAGCCCAGGATTGGGCGAAGGCCAAGCTGGAGCAGAGTATGCGCCATCGCGAGTATGTTCCCGTGAAGCACCTTGGGCGCACCATCAACACACTCGTGATCTATCCCGAGGTCAAGGAAAAGGCCCCTGTCATCCTTCTGATCCACGAAATTTTCGGTCTGAGTGACTGGATGAAGTTGCAGGCGGACGAACTCGCAGCAGAAGGTTACATTGTGATTGCGCCAGACCTGGTAAGTGGACTTGGCGCAAACGGCGGCGGAACGGACGCGATGGGTGGCCAGGACAACGTAATCAAAGCGGTCATGGCTCTCGACCCCGCGCAAGTAAACACGGATCTTGATGCCGCGGCGGATTATGGTAAGTCACTGCCTTCCGCAAATGGCAAATTGTTTGTCGCCGGGTTCTGTTGGGGTGGTGGGAAAACTTTTGCCTTTGCCACACATCGCAAGGATATGGCCGCAGGTTTCGTCTTTTACGGACCGCCTCCACCGGCAGCGCAAATGACGAGCATTACTGCTCCGATCTACGGATTTTACGGGGAAAGCGACCAGCGCATTGGTGCCACCATTCCGCAGACGATCACAGATATGAAAGCTGCCGGTAAGTTCTACCAGCCGGTCACCTACAAAGACGCAGGCCATGGATTTATGAGGACGGGGCAGACACCCGGAGCGAAAGAAGGCGATAAGAAGGCTTTCGACGATGGGTTTGCCAGATTGTTGAAAGAGCTTAAAGCAAATCAGCGGCCTTCCGGAAAGAAGCAGGCGGTAAGGCATACGTTACACGGGCATGGCGAAGTCAAACAGGTTGTATCAGCAAAAGCACAAACCTCCGACTGCGCTTCCATGCACGGCAGCATGTAATGTAAAGGCAATCTCGCCTGAATGTAGGAATTGTTTCGGTAAAGCGAAAGACCATGGCAGGAGACACAGAAGTGATGTGTCTCTTGCTCTTTTTTGCAACATGCGGTCTTAAGGAAGCAGAAAAGGTTTCCCTCGCCCGAAAAAAGCAGTTATGCTTGACTTACTCATGAATACCTCCGCGATTATCGAAGCCATTGATCAACAAATTGCCCAGTTGCAGTCGGCGCGCGCCCTGCTTGTGGGTAGCCAGTCGACAACAACTACGGAAGCCAGAAAGCCAGGCCGTCCCAAGGGTGTGAAGAATGCCTCGACCGCAGAAAAGACCAGCAGCGCAAGCGTAGCGCCGAAGAAGCGGGTCATGAGTGCGGAGGGTAAAGCCCGCATTGCTGCCGCACAAAAGGCACGCTGGGCAAGGCAGAATGCAGCAGGTACCGCTTCCAAGA
>CALMAP010000157.1:5059-15903 GCA_937859825.1 uncultured Terriglobus sp.
GCAAAAAAGGGAGCGAAGTCAGCCGCCAAGAAGGCCCCAACCACCAAGGCAGCGTCAGAGTAACAAATCATCCACTGCGTGAATTGCACGCAAGAAAGCAGGACAGAGAGCCCTCTGTCCTGCTTTCTTTGCGCTGAAATCAAAGGTATCTCAGGACAGTCGCTTCCAACTGCGGTGCCAGGTCCGGCGACATGCGATGGAGCGGATTCGATTCCATGCCTCCGCTTTCGGTAACGCGGCTGGTGATCTTGGGAAAGTAGGTCTGTTCCGGGTCGATGTGGACCAGGAACGCGGTTGGGCCCATGGAGTTCATGCGCTGCAGGAATGCAGAATCATCTTCATACTGTGGGCCGATGCGCATGACCGGAATTCCGTATGCCTCGAAAAGACTCTCCCACTTAGGAATGCCCAGGCCGGTGCGGGTATCGCAGCCGACATATCTGCCGCCGAAGTAATTCTTCTGCGTCATCCGGATGGAGGCATAGCCATTGTCGTCAAAGAGAAAGATCTTCAGGTTCAGGTTGTTGGCTGAAACGGTCCCGAGCTCCTGCAGGTTCTGGATGAAACCACCATCTCCCTCAATCAGGATTGTGCGGCGGCCGCGCCCCGCGAGTGCCGCGCCGATCGCACCGCTGAGGCCGTAGCCCATGGAAGCAAGGCCCTTGTTGGTTACGATGCGCTGACCGTATTTCTGCGCAAACGTCTGCATCATGACCGTAAAGGCACTGCCGCTGGAGCAGGGAATCACGATGTCTTCCGGCGTTGTGAGCGCACCTAACTTGTCCGCGAAGATATAAGGCGAGAGATAGCCCTCACCGGTATTGTTTCCGGCCTCGACAATTGGAAGCGCATCTCGTACTTCACGTGCGAAGTTAAGCCACTCGGAATACTCGCCAGTACCTTGCGACATAAGGTACTGCAGGACTGCGTTTGCGTCTCCGCAGACCGGCAGGGCGACTTTGGGATGGCCTTTCTCAAGCTCGCGCATGTCGCAGTCCACCTGCACAACTTCTGCCACCGGGGCAAAATTCTGCCAGTTAAACCCGGTCTGCTGCATGCTGAGGCGCGTGCCCAGGGCAAGCAGCAAGTCGGTTTGCTGTAGCAGGATGTTGCTGAAACGCTGGCCCCAGGTGTTCGGCCTGCCGAAATACATAGGATGGTCGCTGCCCATGCGATCCATTGCATTCCAGGTAAGGAAGACCGGAACGCCGAGCTGTTCCAGAGCATTCTGCAGGCGGCCCGCAACGTCGCGGTCAATACCTGCTCCCAGCAACAGAGCAGGGCGCGTTGCCTCTTTCAATTTGCGTGCAATCCGTTCCAGCGTAGCTGCCCCGACGGCCTGAAAGGCCGGACCAGACATGGCAACTTCGGTATCCAGAGATCCACGCTCAACCTGCGTGGCCTGCACGTCAAGAGGAATCTCGAGAAACACCGGGGCTTTGCGGCCAGCGCGCCCACAGGCAACCATCTCCGCAAAGGTGCTTCGGTCTACCACCTTGTCGAGAAGCAGGGCTTTTTCGGTAATCGGGGTCGTGATGGCGACGCCGTCAATCTCCTGAATACCTCGCTGCCGGACGTTGCCTCGATTCAGGTCGGCGACCTTTACCTGACCACCCAGCACCAGCAACTCGCGGCTTTCCAGATATGCGCCCGCAATGGCAGTGACGATGTTCGTAAGTCCAGGACCGGCTGTGACCATTGCAAAGGCCTTGGTGCCGAGATGTACTTCATTGAAGTATTCCGCAGCAATGCCTGCAGCCACTTCGTTTACAACCGGAATGCAGGTGAGGCGATGGCTGCAGCTTTCCAGCAGGTGCATGATGTTGCCGCCCGCGACAAAGAAGCAATGCGTATAGCCCAGGTTGACAAGCCAGTCAGCCAGAACGTCGGAATATTTCTGTGTCATGCAAATTCCCCAATCACGCGCTGAACGGCGGCTTCGACCAGCCGCAGGGTCTCCGAAGTGCGCGGCAGCTTCTGCAGAGTCACCGTGCCATCCCTTTCGATCAGGATGAGCGCGTAAAAATCCTGACCGTGCTTCTTGTCTGAGACGAAGCGTTCCATTACGTCTGCCAAGTCCAGTGTTCGGAGTGTTGCCGCCACGGATGGATCGGTACGGACCATCGCGCGCAGGTGTTCCGAAAGCTGTGCCACGTGCGGTGCTTTTGCATAGTCCACGCCGCGCATCTGCTGAAAGGCGATGGCGCACTCGATCCCGAGACCCACGCCGATGCCATGCGCGATTGCGAAGTGCGAGGCTCCCTCGATTGCGTGGCCAAAGGTGTGACCGAAGTTCAGCAGCAGCCGTTCTTTCTTGTCGAACTCGTCGATTTCGATGAACCACTTCTTCGCGCGCAGACTGTTTACAATCAAGCCTTCCAACTGCGGCAGAGGCATATGCACCGCGGGCCCGTAAGACATGTGTGTCTCGAACGATTCGGCACCGCGGCAGAAGCAGATTTTTACCGCTTCTATCAATCCGCTGGCCTGCTGGTCCGCAGGCAGTGTCTTCACAAATTCGGGGTCGATCAGCACGCGCTCCGGCGGGTGAAAGGTGCCGACCAGGTTCTTGTACGCGCCCACATTGATGCTGCTCTTGCCGCCGATGCAGGAGTCCACCATGGCAAGCACCGTGGTCGGCACGTAGGTCCACCGCAGGCCGCGCATGTACACCGACGCAATAAACGCGGAAACATCCTGCGTGATACCACCCCCAATTGCGACCAGTTGCGAGCCGCGAGTCACGCCACGACGTCGCATGCCCTCGATGAATGCGGGTGTGGCCTCGAGAGACTTGTTCGTTTCGACCGCTTCGAGGAAGGTGGCCTCCACCCGCATGTCTGCAAGCAGGGGACGAAAGAAGGCATCGCTCAGGACCGCGGCCTGCGCAAAACCGGCTGTCCAGGCACGGAAAGCACCACCGGCAATCTCAACAGAGTAGCTTCCGGACGACGACTGAATGTCAAACCATGCGGACATGACTGAATCCCAGATCTGCGGCGATGAATTGCCCGGTAATCCCCGTGTTTTCGGGCGAGCAAAGGTAGAGCACGGCGGAGGCGACGTCCTGCAGCGTGGAAAGTCTTCCGAAGCGCGTGGCTGAAGTAAGCCGTTCGATCTGCTCATCGGAAAGGTTCTGCCGGGTCATGGGCGTCTCCAATGCACCGGGAAGCACAGCGTTGATCAGGTGTCCCTCGGCGGCCAACCCGGCGGCGGCAGACAGCACCAGGCCTTGCAGCGCCGCCTTGCTCATGCAGTAAGAGAGTTTGTTCTGCCGGGCGAGGTTCTGCCAGATGGAACTGATGACGCACAGCCGGGCCGGTGCGTGTAGTTGGTTCTGCTTCAGCAGAAGCTGCAACGTGGCGAGAATGTAGAGGCAGTTCGCGCGATAGATGTCGAGGTGTGCTTCCAGGTCAACAGTGGTCACGCTGTCATTGCAGTTTGCGCCCTGTGCCCAGCACACCGCGTCGAACGGACCGGCTTTCGAGAAAACATCCGTATCAGGCTCTGGCGCGAATGGATCGAAAGCGTAACAAGCAATGCCGGGGAGCAGTTTCGAGGAAACCTTGCGAGCGATGCTTGTGACCTGCCAACCACGCTCGGCTGCCTGCTTTGCGATGACGCTTCCGATGGCGCCGCTGCCGCCAAAGACAAGCAGGTGATGAGGCGAAGTGGGCTGCGACAATCTTGGGGTCCTCGTAACCGGTTTGAGTGCACCGCGTGGAGCATTGACGTTCGCGGCAGTTAGCAGGAGGATACTTTGCGGAGAAGGCGAGTGTCATCCTTGCGCCGCCGCGTGTGGGCGAGTGGCGCCTGCTTACGGAACCGGGACCGCCTGGACTCCTGCGGGAACGGCGCGATCGTTGCGATGCTTGTCCTTGATCTGGCGGTACCTAGCAAATTCGCGCTCGGCATCCGCAGTGCGGCCAAGTTTTTTATAAGCCGTCGCGAGTTGATAGTGTTCGTAGTCCTTCGTTGGATCCTGCGAGACGGCTGCTTCCAGATGCGGCACCGCATCTACGGCCTTGCCGCCCTCCAGCAGCAGCTTGCCTAACTGGTACTGCGAGTCCGCGTGCTCAGGATGTTTGCTGACTGTTTCCCGCATCAGTGCAAGCGCCTCATCTTTGTGTGAGGTCTGCGCGAGCGCATAGGCAAGTGCGCTCTGCACATTGGGCTCGTCCGGAGTAAGCGTGAGTTCCTGCTGCAGCTCAGGGACTGCGTCCGCAGGCCGGTCGAGATGGATGAGTGATTCGCCGACAAAGTAGTGCGCGGTGCGGAACGAAGGGTCCTCTCCGGTGACACGGTGGTAGCACCCGGCGCTGCCTTCAAAATTTTCTGCAACGAAGTAGACGTTGCACACCAGGGCGAGCAGATTGGTTGGCAGTTGCGACGCAACGAGGCGGTCGGCCAACGTGCTTGCCTCTTTGGCCTGGCCGTCTCGCGCAAGGGAAAGCGCGTAGGAGTAGACCGCGCGAGAATCGCCCATCGCGACGTCTCCCGCAGCTTTGAAGTTCGCCGCAGCGTTGCCGAAGCGGCCCAGGTCGAACTGCGACATGGCCAGCATCAGGTGGGCACGCGGGTCTTCCGGTGCTGGCATGGTTGCGAAGTACTGCGTGAGGGCACGGTCAACCTCTCGCGAATCGTTGAGCCGGTAGGCCGCCGAAGCGATGTTGCGCAGCAGTGGCGGCGCGGGCGTGCCCCACTGCTCGGCCTGGCGAAAATCCTGCAGTGCCTGCGCGTATTGCTGTTGCCTGGCTTCGGCAGTGCCCAAGTCGTTGTACGTGCTGGAAAGGACTGTTTTAAGCTGCCTTTCCGCAGAGCGGAGTTCCAGAGAGATGTTGTTCTCGCCGGGTTGGTCTACAAGGGCTCCGGTGGCGGTTGCGCGATCTCCGGCCAGTACGTTGAGCGACGATTTCTCGGGCTGCTGTTCAGGGTTTGCCTGGGCTGTTTCCTGCTTTTCCGCGATGGATGCCGATGCCTGCGCGACCCCAAGTTTCTCGGTGCGCCGGTAGTCCGCAAGCAGGCGTTCGCCTTTTTCGCGATCTCCGCGGGCGATCAGCAGGCGGCCCAGCGTAAAGTATGCACGCCGAATCTGATAGTGATTGCGTGCCTCGTCCGCACCGGTAAGCTCGATGGCTTTACGCAGGAAACGAATGGCGTCATCGGTGCGGCGCTCACGGTTCGCGTTCTGGCCCAGATAGATCCAGGCCTCTGGCTCGGATGGATCGGTCTTCGTGGCTGCAAGCAGGTGACGGTCTGACGCGGCGAGATCAGACCCGTCTGTGGATTCAAGCGCACCCAGGTAGAAGTTGCTCAGGTACTCCTGTGGGTTTTGCTCTACGGATCTACGAAGATGCAGAAAGCTCTCCGAGTTCGGACCCCACTCATTCATCTGCAGGTTCACGAGGCCGAGAAAGAACTCCGCGTGGGTCGCTCGCGGGTCCTTTGCAAGTGCGGCGCGAAATTCTTCTGCTGCTTCGGAAAGATATCCGGCCTCGCGGTAGGCATCGCCAACGGCCACATGCCAGATTGCGGCACCGTCCGATCCGCCAATAAGGCGACGGAATATCTGGTCGGCACGCGTCTTGTCGTGAATCGCCAGCAAGCAGGACCCGAGCGCAAATGCGACAGACGGATTGCTGTCGAGTTCCAGGGCTTTGGTTAGCGAGGCAACGGCTTCGCGGTCGCGGCCGGCACTCCGCAAGGCGCTCCCGAGCGTCGTCCAGGCGCGAGGATTAGACGGCTCAGCATCGGCGGCTGCCCGCGCAAGCTCCACAGCTTCCTGAGGATGACCGTCACGGGCGAGCAGCGCCGCGAGACGCAGTTGCAGGGCACCGTCCGCATGCATCGCAAGTGACTGGCGGTCGAGGTCGATCGCCTCTTTCATTCTGCCCTCGCCTGCGGCGATGTTGCCGAGCAGCGAGAGGACTTCTGCAATCAGTTCACGCGACGACGAGGCAATCACGCCGGGGTCGCCGGACTGCACCGCCGCGCTCTGCAGATGGGTGAGCAGATCAAGTCGTGCCGTGGGCGCGGTAGCTGTCACGGGAGAGAGTGCCTTCGCAGCCGGACGTGAGGTGTGCGCTGGCCGCTTCGCCTGCGGAGACGCGGAAAGAGGGCAGAGCAAGCAAAGCGTTGCCGCGATCCAGCGGGATGAGAGCAGGTTGCGGCGAGAAAAACCTATGTACATCAGCAAAATCGAAAGTGGCCCTGACAATGATGGTACTGCTGGAACAAACACAAGGGGCAGGGCCGAAGCCCTGCCCCTCATGCTGCTGCGGGATGGGTTAGAACTCGACGTGCAGGCCGTACTGGAACTGGCGCTGCGCGTTGCCGTTCACACCGGTCGAGCGGCCAAAGTTCACACCGCGCGTCTGGTTCGTTACAACGTTGTTGGAGGGTGCGCAAGGAGCGTAGCCGAGACCGCCGCCCTGTGCCGCGGTCAGCTGCACGTTGCGGGGGCCGCAGTTTACGCTGGCAACTGCAGTGAAGTTGCCCTGGTCGGCGCGGAAGTTGGCGTGGTTGAGCAGATCGAAAGCGTCAAAGCGGAACTGCACATTGAAGCGTTCGTGGACCCGCCAGTTCTTGTCGAGGGAGAGGTCTGTATTCACCAGCCTCGGTCCGTGGCATGCGCCACGGGGTGCCATGGTTGGCTCATACGTTCCCAGGTGGTAGCCGATCAGGGTAAACGCGCTTGCGTTGATGACCTGGTCGCCCGAGGTGTTGCCGCTGTTGCAGCCCTGGTTCTGAGCAAGCAGCGGACGCTGGTTGCTAACAAGACCGCTCTGGAACAGGCTGTTTAGTGAGCCGGCTGCGGTCGTCACAAGCCGTCCGTTCACAATGGAGTTGGTGGTGCCGTTGACGAGCGCTGTGTTTTCTCCCACACCGTTCTGGTAAATGCTGAAGGAGTTGCCAGATGCCGCCGTGGTGATGCCGGTCAGTTCCCATCCGCCCAGTGTTTGCTGCGTCAGGTTGTTGTGGCCCTGCAGCTTCGGCAGCAGGTACGTCGCGTTCGCAACAAAGAAGTTGGGACGGTTCGTAGCTGCATTGCCGCGGTCCAGACCCGGGTTACGGTAGTAGGTAAAGCTCTGCGAGCCCGTGCCACCGCTGGAATCGTCGGTCTGAACGTCCGCGATGCCGTGTGCCCAGGTATAGGCTGCCTGGAAGCGGAGACCGCCAACCTGCGTACGGAAGAGGGTCTGCAGCGAGTTGTAGTTGGAGTCGCCATTACGCGACCAGTAGGTGAGTGAACCGAAGTTGCTGTAGGGTCGCAGAGCCTGCTGTGCGCCACCCGTAGTGAACGTCGAAAGTAGCCAGTTCTGAGGATTGATGGTGTTGATGTCGTAGCTGGAGGTGAGGTGCTTGCCGCGGTTCCCCACGTACCCAACCTGGACTGTGGTGTTTTTGGCAAGACTCTGCTCTACCGCTACGTTGTACTGCCAGGACGATGGAATCGTGTTCGAGGGGTCCATACCGCCGGAAGGCGAAGCCGAGCCGCCAGAGAGCGACGCGGGCGTTGCACCGCTGAGGGCACGTGAGTAGTTGTTGGTCGTGACGGCAAACGGTGCGTTGGCCACCAGGGTGTAACGTGATACGCGCTCACGCTGGTAGAACTCGCCACCACCGACACGAATTGCAGTCTGACCATTGCCGAAGACATCCCAGGCGATGCCCAAGCGCGGAGCAATCAAGTGATTGTTCTGGTTGAGCAAATACTTGTTTGGTCCGGCAACTCCAGCACTGAATGCGGTGCCAAATGTTCGATTTGCATCGGTACAAGGCGTCTTGCCCGGTACTGTCCATAGACCGTTGCAGGCGTCAGACGCGGGTTTGCTCGCGTCGTACAACTGCGGTTGGAAACTGGTTTCAAGACCGTTTGGCTGGTAGGGAGAACGGAGAAAGGACCAACGCGCACCGTAACTCAGGGTAATGCGGGGCGTGATCTTCCACGTGTCCGCACCGTAGAACTCATAATCGCGCCAGCGAAGCTGAGCACGAATGTTCGTGGATGTTTCCGCGAGGAAGAACGGGTTGTTGGGAATCAGCACATTGGCGAGGTTGTTGCTGGTTGCTCGACCGCCATTGTTGGTGTCAACGTTGTAATCGGCAGTGGAGAACGTGGGATGTTCCGAGGCCGAAGTGCTGGTGTCTTCATCCTTGGAGTCGAAGCCGATGAAAGCACCGAACTTGAGTTGGTGTGTTCCAGCAACCTTCGAGACGTCATCGCGGAAGTTATACAGGTCCAGCGAGTTGTTCCACGGAGCGATCGTCCAGATGTTCTGGTTGCTGCCGTAGTTACCCAGACCACCCCAGATGGTCGGGATGCTGCCAGTCTTGTTGTTCTTCAGTGAGGTCGGATAAAGCGTCGGAATGGCCGAGTTCAACTGCGAGATCAGCCCCGGGTTGGTTCCACCCTGGGTGAGATTGATGCGGTTGTTGGAGTAGGAGAACTCCGCATCGTTGACGAGCGTGTTTGAAATGGTGCTGGTCCAGCGACCGATTGCCATCTTTGCAGGCTGCGCCCAGTTGGAGTTGATCGCGGGAAAATCCGAATCGCCCCAATACTGATTTCCGTTATAGGAAGGGTCGCTCCATGTGTCCTGCGTGTAGCGTCCCATGATGGTGTTGCGCGGCGTGATGTTGTAGTCCGCGCGCACGTTTTCCTGCCGGTACCGAACGAAGGTAGGCAGCGAAACGGACCAGTTGTTCGCGTTTGCCGAGAGCGGCTTGTTTGGGGTGGGATAGTACTGCGCCAGCAGCGCGCCGGCTTTGTCTACCGTGGTAAGCGTATGGGTGCCGTTTGCGAAGGTAGGCTGGGCTTCGTCACAACCGGCTGATGGCGCACCGCCAGAGGTCGTGCCGTAGACAGTGGAGAAGTCACCCGCCGCCTGGGCCGCGGTCGCCACGCAGGCGCTCTTGGTGAAGCCGCTGATGGTGTGGTTCCACTCCTGGTTGAAGAAGAAGAACAGCTTGTCCTTCAGGATTGGTCCACCAATGGAGTAGCCCCAGTCGTTGCGGCGCAGCTTGTCTTTACCGTCGTTGGTCTGGCCTTGCCCTGCATTGCGGCGAGAGAAGTAGGTGTAAGACGCCAAAGCATCGTTACGGCCCTGGTAAAACGCCGAACCGTGGAAGGTGTTGGTGCCGCTGCGTGTCGCGATCGAGATGACCGCGCCAGACGCCTGGCCGTACTCCGGACCGTAGCTGTTGGTCAGCATCTTAAATTCCGCGATCGAGTCGATGCTGGGATAGATGAGGATGGTGCGGTTGGAACCGACGTCGTTGTTGTTGGCGCCGTCGATCAAATAAAGGTTGTTGGTCGTGGGATTGCCGTTGACCGAAAAATCGACACCGGCCTGCAGCCCCTTATTCTTGCTGTCGAAATTGTTCGCGGGCGAGATGCCGGGCGCAAGCTGTGTGAGCTGCACAAAGCTGCGGCCATTCAGCGGCAGTTCCTTCACCTGGGTGCCATCGACGATAGAACCCACGGAAGCGTCCTGCGTCTGTACCTGGACCTGGTCCGAGGTTACGGTTACAGATTCGTTGACATCGCCGGTGGTCAGGTGCGCATCGTTGCGGGTCACGGTGTCAACGTTGACGGTGACCTTTTGCGTAACCTGTTTGCGGAAGCCAGAGGACTCGACGTCGACCTCATAGACGCCAATCTGCACGTCGGTAAAGGTGTACTCGCCCTTACTGTTGGCGTGCACGGTACGGTTCAGGCCGGTGGCTTTGTTCAATAGGGTGATAGTTGCGTTCGGTACGGCGGCACCGGAAGGGTCGGTGACCTGACCGGTGATGGTTCCACTTGTCTTCTGCGCCACGACGGGCACAGCAAGCACAGCGGAGAGACCCAGCGTGAGCAACAATCTGGTGTGCTGTTTCATTTGCCTCCAAGTAATACGAAGAAAGTCAGACGTCTCCGGCATGTAGCCGAAGATCGCGGACCTTCCTCCTCCAAAGGATTGAACAAAGGGCCAATCTTTAGGAGCGCTCACCATAAAACGACTTGCGGAATACATTTGTCAAGACAAGTTGTGGAAACGTGGCAAGTAACCGCTTTCGCGGCAAACCCCAGAAGACGAGCGTTTGTCTGAATGAGGAGCTGCTATGTTTTGCAACAGACACTTCAGGGGCAAAAGGCAGTTAGTGGTGCGGGCGGATCGCGTCCGGCGTGGTGCTTCCTACGCCTTCAAGCACACTGTAGAAACGGTCGGCAGCCAGGTTGCGCAGGGTGTCCACACGACCAGAGGGCCAGCGCACCTCGACCGAGTCAACAGTGGTTGCGGCCGCCAGCCCGAAATGCACCCGAAGGTCGCTTTGGGAAAGATAGCTGCCGCCGCTGCGCACTTCGTCGGTCTGGATCATGCCGCCTGCGTGAATGGTCACGCGGGTGCCCAGCGCGAGGCGGTTGCTCTTTGTGCCGGCTAGCTCAAAACCGATCCAGTGATTGCCGCGAACGCCTCCATTGCGTAGCAGCAGTGGTGCGCCGTCAAGATTTTCCACGATGAGGTCAACATTTCCGTTGTTCTCGAAGTCTGCGGCGGCAAGACCTCGGCCCACGCGCGGCTCCGCAAGCGCAGGACCACCCTGCCTGCTCGCGTCGCAGAAGGTGCCGTTCTTCTGGTTCAAAAAGAAGTTGTCCGGCTCCGCATAGCGCGCGCCCGAGGGCAGCGTGTCCACCTGCGGGTAGACGTGCCCGTTGACTGAAAGCAGGTCGAGCCAGCCATCGTTATTCAGGTCGCTGAAGACCACGCCCCATTTCACATAGGGCAGCGACGGCAGCGCCACACCCGCGTCGTAAGAAACGTCTTGAAACTCGCCCTTGCCGAGATTTTTGTAGAGGG
>CALMAP010000157.1:15913-28660 GCA_937859825.1 uncultured Terriglobus sp.
TCGGCGAAGTTGGTCACATAGATGGAGAAGCGGCCGCTGTGGTCGTAGACGCCGATGGCCACGCCCATGGAACCCTGTTCGGAACCATCGCCGCTGACCGCCGTGCCGGACTCCAATCCGATGTCTGTAAATTTGCCGCCACCGTCATTGCGGTAGAGATAGTTCGGCGTGGAGTCGTCCGCAACGTAGAGATCGGGCCGGCCGGAACCCGACAGGTCCGACCACACCACACCCATGCCGTAGTACCTGGACCTGTCGTCCGCGCCGGCCTGCCTGGACACATCGGTGAAGGTGCCGTCCCCGTTGTTATGGAAGAGGGAATCGCCCGCGCCGCGCAGGCCACGCGGGCCGCACTGCACGTCGATGCCGCGATATCGGCAGGTAGGGCTTTTGCCGAAGCCCGGCAGGTCGTTCAGTTTGAAATCGACGTAGTTGCTGACCGCCAGGTCCACAAGACCGTCCCCGTCGTAATCCGCGAACGCAGCGCCGGTAGACCAGCGTCCGTCACTCACACCGGCCTTGACCGTAACGTCCGTAAACGTGCCGTCGCCATTATTGCGATAAAGCTTGTTGCCACCGATACAGGTGATGTAAAGGTCAGGCCACCCGTCATTGTTGAAGTCCCCTACAGCACCTCCCATTGCATAGCCAGGAAAGGCGAGGCCGGACTTCGCTGTGACGTCGGTGAAGGTGCCGTCATGATTGTTGTGATACAGCGCGCCCGAAGCCTTTTCGCCCTTCAGTGTCATTTCCACGGTCGGCGCATTGGTGAAGTAGATGTCCTGCCAGCCGTCGCGATCGTAATCCAGAACGATCACTCCGCCGCTCATGGACTCGAGAATGTACTTCTTCTCCGGCGCGGCAAGATGGCTGAAGTGGATGCCGGATTTTGCCGTTACGTCCTGGAACTGTGGGACGCTCTGGCCCTGGCAGACGGTTGACTTTGCGCCAGCAGGCACCGCAGCCGGTGCGCTATGCGCCTGGCCCAGCGCAGAGGTGATGACGAAGTTGCCAATCAGGCCTAAGGAAAGCAGGTGGGTAAAGGATGACATCGCGGGACCGTTCGCCTCTTACGATACCGCTGTAACGGCAGCACGCGCACCCTTGCGAAGAGATGTCCCATGGACACAGGAAAGAAGAAGCCCACAAGGGGTGGGCTTCTTCTTTGACCAGCGGCAGGTCAGGCGAGCCGGCGGCGTCGAAATAGAAAAGTGAGACACAGATTGTTGTGTAAGGACACCGGTTACTCCTGGAATGGCGAAAGCACAAGCCGGAGCCTGTGAAAGGAGCCAAGAAAGGCTCTTACTTATGGTCTGATCCAGTTCCCGTTTCAGGAGCAGCAACGTTCGCCGCAGCATGATCGCTCGTGCTCTCATGCGGCAAAGTATTGAGTACTTCGGTCCGCAGCACCAGTGATCCGGTGCGCTCTGAGCCGGGGTCGCGCACGAAGAAAACGAAATACTTCGCTCCTTTTGAGAGCTGTAGCTGCTGGCGCGTCACAATAGCTTGCCCAATGCGGTTTGCCTGATCGTAGTTCGCATCGCTCAGCTTGGTATCAAGTTGTTGCGCCTTGCCGTCGCGCACGCGGCCGCTCGCGTCATAGGCGTACGAGGTCACGATCAGCGTGTTCGTCCATGCGCCGTTATGGTGCAGCATCGCGGCCTCGTTCATGGGAATTGAGAAGGTGGCCGTTACGTGTCTCGCGTCCTGGGGATCGATCTTTACCTGAAAGACGATCGGCTTCCGCAAATTGGAAGCGACACGGCGCACACCGCCACCCACAGTGAGCCGGTTACGTACAGGATCGTTCGCCTCTCCGGTAAACGTTGCCAGGTAACCCCGCCGGTAGGAGACCTGGTATCCCCCGTCCACCTGAATCGTGATGGCGTGCCAGCTCTGGTCCATGGAGTAAGGCGTGGGCGTGTAGGTAAGGGAGTATGCTGCCTTTCCCATGTCGAATGCCTGGTCGATCTCTTCCGCGAGGTTATTCAGAAAGAAAGCGCGGCCACCGGTTGCGGACGCAATCGATCGCATTTCGCTTCGGCTGTCGAAGTCGTCAGCACCTGCGGGTGCACCCACTTCGCGCTTTTGCGAGTTCGCGTTTACGGCCCGGGGATTGCGCTGTTCGCTACTGGCACCGGTCACGGATGGCCCGAACATTACCGGTTCCAGCACGCCGCGCGGGTCGATGGGATAGACGGAGACGCGTGCCTCTGCAAGCGACTCCTGCACCTGATGAACGATGTGTTCGCGAGCGGTGTAATCCACAAGCAGGCCGCCTGGTTCCTGCTCGCCGGGCGTTACGCCCACCAGGGGAAAATGGCTTGCAAACCACAGCAGGTTCTTGCGGCCGGGTGTCTGTTGCAGGTATGCCGCCACAGTCATCAAGTCATTCACCGCGCCCATGAACCTCGATTCGATGGCATGGTTTTGCACCGGCATCGTTTCCTTCAATGCCCGTTGCAGCGCAGCGCGGTCTGTTGAGTTGCTGAGCACCGGTACCGTGCGTCCGTTGCTGATGGTAAAAACCGTCACGGGCAGATCAGGCGGCATGCGGTCCACCGCAGTCTCAAGCTGCTTGCGCAGGAACATCTGGTCCAGCAAAGGCGTATCGTCCGTGTCCAGCAGCAGCACCTCCGTTGTAGGTGGTGTGCCGGCAGGAAGACGATTGCTGAAGGTGCCGGGCGGCAGCGGCTCCATCACGGGCTGCATTTCCGGCGGGGGCGACCCTTCGGAAAAGTCGCGGACCGATTGCGGATGGCCATTGTCTGTGACGTGAAAGGCAGAGACCGGCAGATTGTGCACTGGGTCCCCGTGCGCGTCCAGCACAAGAACGTCCTCAAGCACGAGGCGGCTCTGCATTCGAATCACGGCGGGATCAGCCTGCATGAAAGGTGCGTCCTGCTGGGCCACACCGATACAGCAGAAGAACACCATGCAACAGCATGCGGGCAATTTGTTCATCCAGCGTACTGCCTACCTGGTTAAGACAATCGTTGTCAAGACATGGCGCATGTCAGACTGCCACGGTTCCTCTGAGGAGAAAAGAGCGTCGTAACCGCAGAGATGGACGACAATCCGCGCGAACACTCGGCTACATGACTCCGAAGCCAAGCGCATGAAGCTGCTCACGGGTCAGTTCCACCTCACCGGCGAACATGCTCGCGAGGGCAAGGCGTTCCGGTACACCCATAGCGTTGACTGTGCGGAGCAACTCCTGCTCGCTGGTGAAGGTGCCGGAGAGTAGTACGAGGTCGCGCCGCGCGCAGGCGAGTTGCAGTGAGCCGTCTCCACGGCGCAGCGTGCAGAGCCGCACGGTAACAGCGCCTTGCGCGGACGCGTGCGTTGCGGGAGCAGCAGTTGCCACAGAGACAGCCATGGCCACAAGCTAATGCCGCATGTGTGCCTGCACCACACCCGTGTCGCATCAATGGACAGCGATGCTGCGGGACCGGTGCAAAGTTGGAAGGAGACACGCCTATACGTCATGCCATCCCGGCATGCCCTTCTCCCCGAGCTCTAGTTGTTCCAGAGGCGCAGTTCGTTGCTGCCCATTTCAATCTGCACAGAATCATTTGCGGAGAGGTCGCGGCAAAGCAGCATTACTGCGTCTTCGCGCTGCACTTTGCGGAAACACTGCAGCACCTGGGCGCGGGTTAAGCCGCGGCATACATCCAGCGCGCCGTAGCGGCGTTCCAGCCGTGGCTCTGGATACGTTGCACGAATTCCATACGTGATGCTCTGCGGCTCCGAAGCGTTTGTGATCGAAGCCGATTGCGGGTAGACGGTAAAAGTCCTGACTGGCATGGTGCTCTCCCTCTGGCGGAAAGACCCCGCAGACCTCGTGGAGGTTCCCGCAGAGCCCTTATCGGCACCGCTGCACGCAAACTGCAATTCGTTTCTGCAGCTTCTTAACCTGCTCTAAGCCGCTGGTTCTCGGTGTCTTTCTGCGCATGCTGCTCTTCAGTAACCAGGGCCCTAGTACCCAAAGGGCGAATGGCCGTGTCCGAAACCGAAACACTTCTCACACAGGCCCGTTCTCGTGCGCGATGCTTGTTTTCGAAGGCCAGCGGGCCTGATGAAAAGAGACGAACAATGAAAAACTTCTTTCGTGTATTGCTAGTGGGGCTCTTCTTGCTTGGTTCGAAATCTGCAATGGCGGACACGTTACAGTTCGTCTTTTCCGATCAGCCTGGTTACCCCTTCCAGTTTAAAGTCAACGGTTCCAACACCATCACGAACCTCATGTGCCTCGACATGGATCGCCGCGTCACTTATAACGAAAAGTGGAACGTCGATATCACGGGCATTCCGCTCGACAACTCCCTGACTTCCACCCAGTACCGCGCCGACGCGTTGATCTTCTCCCAGCTAGGCGGCGGCTACAGCAACGCCGAGCTGCAGTACGCAGCCTGGAGCATCTTCGATATGGCGGATGTCGCGACCACCCTGTCCGGCACCGCGAATGCGAAGACGATGAGCACAGTGCTTACCATCGACCAGCTTGCCTGGCAGAGGGCGCAGGATCAAGTGCTGATCAAGAGTGGCTTCTTCTCAGCGTTCAGCCTCTACCTGCCCACGACTGATACCACGGGCTGGACCGCAGGAACGCCACAGCGCTATATCGGCGCAGCAGCTGCCGCTGTTACACCGGAGCCGGGGACAATCGCCCTGATGATTACGGGCGTGCTCTGCATGGGCTGCGCTGTGCTCTACCGTAGACGGTTTAGTGACGTCATGGCCGGCAACCTGGCCTGACCTGCAGCGCACACAATCGTGCGCTCGGTAAAATCATGCGCGGCACCCAAACCGGGGCCGCGCATGGCTGTTTGCGCAGCGGTTTAAGGCAACATAGCGAAGTTTGCGGCCGCTCCTGACCATCACAGCGGAGAGGGATCACGCACGATCTCCGTAGCGGGCCAGGCCTCCGGTTGGGCATTGCGGTTCAATTGCACCGGCACCGCTCCTGTGGACGCGTTCACGTCTACGTTGTAGCCGTCGATCAGAACAGCCGGTGCATGCGGCAGGTCTTTGGCGGCGGCGTCGATGGTTACTGTCCGCATCTCTCCCGGCGCGAGCGAAATGTAGTTCTCTGACGCAAAGGCCGGCAGGATGCGTGTCCCGGTTACGCTGTCATGCAGTTGCAGGTGCGTCATCAACGCAACGTGCGCGGTGTTGTTCCGGAGCACGACGTCTACATGGGCAAGAGTACCTTCATTACGCAGCGATGCTTCCGCATCCAGCTTGACCGTAGGCATGGTCTGCATGCTGGTGAAGTCTTCCTGAAACTCGTTTTGCCAGTAGAAGTTCGTCGAAACGAGCTTGCCGCTCGCATCTTGCAGGTCGAATTTTAGGAAGTACACCGGCGTGGAGCCCCCGGTATCAAGCTGCGCGGCCTTGACGGTGGTGCTCGCCGCCACATCGGCCACAGCAATGTTCTGCATGCCGGACTGTCTGCCATCGAGATTAAAAGCCGTAACGGTCGCCTTGTAGCCGGTGAGCGGTGCCGGGGTGTTGTTTACCACCTCAACGCCGCGGGTCGCCTCGTTCAACTGGATATGCAACGTCTCGGACGCCTTTTTTGCGGCGTAGAGCGATGCATTCGGCTCCAGGTCGTAGTGATAAAGCTGCCACACAAAGCTTGGCTGCGCGGGATGGCTCATCCAGGTCAAGACACCGGTGGTGGCCAAAAACATCTGCGCGTTGCGGCCTTCGTACATGGCGCGGAACGCTTCGTAATTTGCAAGCTGTGCCTTACGGACGAAGTCTGCGAGATTGCGCACGTGACCATAACGGTGCGCAATCACGTGCGGGTAGTTATCGCCCTGCTGCGCGCCTTTGGCCATGTCATGCTGCGCCCAGTCGTCATTGATCGTCTCCCAGTCTTTTTTCGGCATCATGCCCTGGATCGACTCGATGGTGGGCACGGACATGGAGCCGGTCTCTGTCTTGAAGCTCTCATTCAGCGCGTAGAAAAAGCGCGGAGCGCGCCAGTAATACGGACCGTGCGAGCTTACACCGCGGCCGTCTGCCGAGTTGGATTGATAGAGCCGCGATGGATCGAGCTTTACCATCATTGCCTTGAGTTGGTCATCGAGAGCCTTGGGCGGATACCCCTCATTCCGCGCGCACCAGACCGTGACCGACGGATGGTTGCGGTAACGCACAATCTTGTCCTGCACGTTGGCGAGGTAAGTGGGAATATCTGCGACATCGGGCCCGTCGCTCGGGTTGGGCTGGAAGAACTCGTCCCAGAGCAGGATGCCGTACTTGTCTGCCATCTCGTAGAACATGGGGCTGGTACTCTGGCCGACCCAGTTGCGGATAAAGTTCAGGTTGGCCAATTTGTGCATGCGGAACTGCGCCTCAAGCCGCTCGGGAGAGACACGTTTCATCGCCTCGTCAAGACCCCAGTTGCCACCACGCGCCATTACTCGGACGCCGTTGACGGAGATCGTCAGGTTTTCGGAGTCGGGCACCTGGTACTCGATCTTGCGGATGCCGAAACTGATCTGCTGCTGGTCCGATGCCTTGCCTGCTTCGACAAACTGCAGCTTGAGGCTGTACAGGTTCTGCGGACCATAGCCGTTCGGCCACCACAGTTGCGGGTTCTGCACGTGCAGCTCCGGAATGGTCTTACTGTCGAGCGTGACTGGCGTAGCGCCCGCCTCGAGCGTCATCGGCTTGCGAAAGCTCACGTCGCCGGCGGGGCTATGAATCGTGCCGACAAGGTCTCCTTGGACCGGCTTGTCACCCAGATTCTTCAGGCCTGTGGCGATGGTCAGGTCCGCAGTGGTGTGGTCTGCGGCAAGATCGCTAGTCACGAAGGTGTCCTGCAGCTTGGCAGACCCGCTTGCGTAGATGGTGACCGGCAGCCAGATACCGGTGTCACGGTCGCGCACCGCAGTCAGCCAGTCCCATCCAATGGTAGAAAGAAATGTCGCGCCATCCAGTGCCGTCTCGCCGCCGTTCAGACCTACGCCGTTCGCGACGGTGTGCTCATGCGGTATGCCGGGGTGCGGCTGCGGCGTTATCCGTACGGCTACGGTCGCTGTCTTGCCCGGCGTGACCAGCGAGGAGATGTCGAACTCGCCACGCTTGAACGCTCCGCGCATGGTGCCAACCTGTTGGCCGTTGACCCACACCTCGGCGGAGTAGTTGATGCCTTCGAAGTGCAGAAATGTGTGTTTGCCCTTGTACTCCGCCGGCACGCTGAAACGGGAGCGGTACCACCAACTCGTCTTGTTCAGGCTCTCCGGAATAGCGCGCATGTTCTCGCCATAGAGCGGGTCCGGGTAGACCTTATTATCGACCAGCGTGGTCAGCACGGTGCCGGGAACGGTAGCGCGGTACCAGCCGTCGGCCTTGAAGCCGTCACGTGAAACAGCCTCGCCTGTGCTGCCTACTTTCGCAACGTCCTGCATCTGCCAGCCATTTACGGTGGTTGGCGTTTGCGCGTGCAGTGTGGGAAGGAGCAGAGCGGCGGCGAGCAACAGGCGGCTGCAAAACATCCATGGTCTCCAGGGCGGCGGAGTGATCGGTCAAGCCGCACTCCCATGCTAGCCGCCATCGAGACGAACCGTCTTCAACGACTATGCACGTTTTAGGGCAGCCAACATCTCTCGCCGAAGAATCGCGTTGATGCGGGATTGGTAGCCCTTGCCCTCGGCCTTAAGCCACGCCAGCACATCCGCATCGACACGTGCGGTAATCTGCTTTTTCATGGGCCGGTAGAAGAGCCCGCGCTTGGCATTCTTCCACTGTTCCTCGGTGGTTTCAGGAATGTCGGTCAGATCGATTTCGCTATCAGGACGCTCGGCGAGAGCGCGTAGGTGCAATTTTCGTTCTTCCGTCATGGGAGGTAAAGTTTCCCAGGTGTAGCTAACTATTTTCGGCTTCATATTTCTTCCTCTCCTGTCGGGTTGCTGGTCTGGCCGAAATTACTCGTACAACATCTACTTCATTCTGGTCGCGCCAAGTGTGAGCGACCATGGTCAGAATTGTGCTCCGTACGCAGCCAAACGTCTGCCAGCGTTCTTCACCGTCTACCATCCTGTCCTGGATCGAGACCAGCAGCGGATCGTCAAAGACCTCCACCGCGTCTTCAAAGCTGATGCCGTGCTTGCGCTGGTTCGCCAGGTTCTTGGTCTCGTCCCATTCGAACCGGATTGCCTGCACGACATTATTGTAACTACAACCGTGCGCTCACGGCATCATGATCCTGCATACTTCATCTAAAGCTCACGTATGGCTGAATCTCTCCAGAACATCCTCAAACAGCGCATCGCCATCATCGACGGCGCGATGGGCACCACGATCCGCACCTACGGCATGACCGAAGCGGACATGCGCGGCGACCGCTTCAAGGAATCCGAAAAGGACCTGCTGAACAACGGTGACCTCTTCTCGCTGACGCAGCCGGAGATGATCTGCGACATTCACCGCAGGTTCCTCGAAGCAGGCGCGGACATCATCGAGACGAATACCTTTGGCGCGACCAGCATTACGCAGAGCGAGTTCTTTGTGGAGGACCCGCGCGAGACCGGCGGCCGCAAGAACCCCGACTTCTACCAGGGCGTGATCGAAGACAAGTTCCTCAGCGGGCTCGCTTGGGAAATCAATGAGCAATCTGCCCGCCAGTGCCGCACCATGGCGGACCGTGTTGCGAACGCGACGGGACGGCGCCGCTTTGTGGCGGGTGCGATTGGGCCTCTCACGGTATCGCTTTCCAACTCGCCCGACGCGGACGATCCCGGCTTTCGCGTGGTGACCTTCGACCAGGTAACGACCGCCTATAAGCAGCAGGTTCGTGCGCTCATGGCGGGCGGCTCCGACCTGCTGCTTGTGGAGACGATCTTCGATTCACTCAATGCGAAGGCCGCGCTGGTCGCCATTCGCGAAGTCTTCGATGAGGACGGCAAGGAGTTGCCGGTCATGATCTCCGCCGCAGTGGGCCGCGGTGGTGAGACACTCATCTCTGCGCAGACGACTGAGGCGTTCTGGAACGCGGTGAAGCACGTCAAACCGCTCTCTGTCGGATTGAATTGCTCACTCGGGCCGGACCTGATGTATCCCTTCCTCAGCGAACTGTCCACCAAGGCGGACGTGGCGATCTCCTGCTACCCGAACGCCGGCCTACCCAACCCGCTCTCCAAAACCGGCTTCGATCTTGGTCCAGACGACATGGCCCGCTACCTGGGCGACTTTGCAAAGGGCGATCTCATCAACATCGCGGGCGGTTGCTGCGGTAACACGCCGGAGCACATTGCTGCCATCGCGAAAGCATTGGAGAACAAAACTCCACGCGAGTGGAAAGCGGCATAGGCTGCATGCAATGTAGTAACATTGCTACATCGTTGACCTGAGCGTAGCAGGAGGTGCAGCCATGGCGATTACTACTCTCTCCAGCCGGGAATTCAACCAGGACACCGGTCGGGCGAAGAAGGCCTCAACCAACGGCCCTGTCTTCATCACCGATCGGGGCAAGCCTGCACATGTGCTTCTCAGCATCCAGGAGTACCAGAAACTTTCCGGCGAGCGACCGAAAAATCTGGTGGAAGCTTTGTCGATGCCGGGCCTTGCTGACATCGACTTCGATCCGCCATGCTCTCGCGAATCCGCCCGCGTTTTCGAGTTCGATTGATGTACCTGCTCGACACGAATGTTCTCTCGGAACTCCGTAAAGCAGGCGATGGGCGTGCCGACCCTACGGTCGTTGCGTGGTTCGCTCGCACGAACGCTGACTTGTTCTATTTGTCCGCAGTCACACTTCGAGAGTTGGAAACGGGCGTTCTTCGCATGGAGCGTCGAGACGCAGTTCAGGGCGCAAGGCTTCGAACATGGATGACGGGCTATGTTCGTCCTCAGTTCCTGCACCGTGTTTTGCCAATAGACACGATCGTTGCCCTCCGCGCTGCAGCTTTGCATGTACCGGACTCGCGATCTGAGGTCGATGCACTGATCGCCGCGACCGCACTGGTGCATGGCATGACCGTGATAACGCGGAATGTCGCCGATTTTGAACGGACTGGCGTTCCGCTCATCAATCCCTGGATCGCCTGACCACCAGCACAGGTTAAGAACAAAGTTCCGTCCCTCCCTTCTACACTTACCTTGCATGTTCTCTGAGCCGACTTCGTTTTTCGCTTTCCCTGAAAAGCCGCTGCGCCTCTCCGGCTCGCAGCCCTTCACGCAGCAGCCCGGCGTGTACATCATGCTGGGCGAGCGCACCAACGTGGCCGGCTCGCCGAAGTTCGCGAAGCTCATTAAGGAAGGCAAGTACGAAGAGGCGGTAAGCGTTGCGCGCCAGCAGGTGGAAAACGGTGCCAACGTCATCGACATCTGCATGGACGAGGGCATGATCGACGGCGTCGACGCCATGACCCGCTACCTGCAATTGCTGGCGAGCGAACCCGAAGTGGCGAAAGTCCCCTTCATGGTCGACTCCTCCAAGTGGGAGGTGATCGAGGCCGGGCTGAAGTGCCTGCAGGGCAAAGGCATCGTCAATTCCATTTCACTGAAGGAGGGCGAAGCGAAATTCCGCCAGAACGCGAAGACGGTGCTGAAGTACGGTGCCGCCGTAGTCGTCATGGCTTTCGATGAGCAGGGCCAAGCCGCCACCTACGAAGACAAGATCCGCATTTGCGCGCGCGCCTACCGCATCCTGGTCGATGAAGTCGGCCTCCCGCCGGAAGACATCATCTTCGATCCCAACATCCTGACCGTGGCCACCGGCATGGAGGAGCACAACAACTATGCGCTCGATTTCATCAACGCGACGCGCTGGATCAAGCAGAACCTGCCGCACGCCAAAGTAAGCGGCGGCGTCTCCAACATTTCCTTCAGCTTTCGCGGCAACAACAAGGTGCGCGAGGCGATGCACTCGGCATTTCTGTATCACGCGATCGGCGCGGGCATGGACATGGGCATCGTCAACGCCGGGATGCTTGAAGTCTACGAGGAGATCGAGCCGCACCTGAAGGAACTTGTCGAAGACGTTCTGCTGAACCGCCGCCCCGATGCAACGGAGCGGCTGGTGGACTTCGGCGAATCGCTCAAGGGCGTGGGCACCGCGGCCGCCGAAAAGAAGGCCGAAGAGTGGCGCAACGGCACCGTGGAGGAGCGGCTTTCGCACGCGCTGGTCAAGGGCATCGATACCTACATCAACGAGGACGCGGAAGAAGCCCGCGTGAAGCTGGGCCGTCCGCTGCTGGTGATCGAGGGCCCGCTGATGGCGGGCATGGGGGTTGTGGGTGACCTGTTCGGCGCGGGCAAGATGTTTCTGCCGCAGGTGGTCAAGTCCGCGCGCGTGATGAAGAAGGCTGTTGCGCACCTTACGCCTTACATGGAAGAAGAGAAAGCCGCGCTTGCTGCATCGGGACAGGTGGTCAAGGCGCAGGGCAAGATCGTGCTCGCCACCGTCAAGGGCGACGTGCACGACATCGGCAAGAACATCGTCGGCGTGGTGCTCGCCTGCAACAATTTTGAGGTGATCGACCTGGGCGTGATGGTGCCCGCAGAAAAAATCCTCGAACGCGCGAAGCAGGAGAAGGCAGACATCATCGGCCTGAGCGGCCTCATCACGCCATCGCTCGACGAGATGGTGCACGTTGCCCGCGAGATGGAGCGGCAGCACTTCAAGGTGCCGCTGCTCATCGGCGGCGCGACCACCAGCCGCGCGCACACCGCCATCAAGATCGCACCGCATTACAGCGAGCCCGTGGTGCACGTGGACGACGCAAGCCGCGCCGTCCCCGTTACCACCAGCCTGTTGAGCGAGGACGGCCGTGCGGCCGTCGGCTGGCCGCACAATGCCGACTACGCAACGATTAGCAACAAGTACGCCGCCCCCAAACAGACCATCACGCCGCTGGAGCAGGCACGTGCCCGGCGCACACCCATCGAATGGCGCATGGAAGACATCGCCCAGCCGACGTTCACCGGGCTGCGCGTACTCGACAACTTCCCGCTCGCCACCTTGCGCGAGTACATCGACTGGTCTCCGTTCTTTCATACCTGGGGGCTGCGCGGCATCTACCCGCGCATCCTGGACGACGCAACACAGGGCGAGCACGCCCGCCAGATCTTTACCGATGGCCAGGCGATGCTCGACCGCATCATCCGCGAGAATCTGCTGACCGCGCGTGGTGTCTACGGCCTGTTTCCTGCAAGTGCCGATGGCGATGATGTCGTTCTCTACACCGACGCGACGCGCTCACAGGACCTGCAGCGCCTCTACTTCCTGCGCCAGCAAGCGAATCGCGAGGGCAAGGAGCCGTGCCGATCGCTCGCCGACTTCATCGCACCGCATGAGACCGGTCTGCCGGACCACATCGGCGCGTTCGCCGTAACCAGCGGCATCGGCATGAAGGAATTGGCCGAGCGCTTTCGCGCGGAGCACGACGACTACAACGCCATTATGGCCGAAGCTATCGCCGACCGCCTCGCGGAGGCCTTTGCCGAGTGCCTGCACAAGTGTGTGCGCGACGCGTGGGGCTACGGCCGCTCGGAAGGCCTGCGCCCCGCCGAACTCATTTCGGAGAAGTACCGTGGCATCCGCCCAGCGCCGGGCTACCCCGCCTGCCCCGACCACACGGAGAAAGGCACCCTCTGGAAGCTGCTGGACGTGGAGAAGAACACGGGCATGCTGCTGACCGAAAACTACGCCATGTGGCCCGGCTCCAGCGTGAGTGGTCTTTACTTCGCGCACCCTCAGTCGCGCTACTTCAGTCTGGGCCGTATCGATCG
>CALMAP010000157.1:28670-33314 GCA_937859825.1 uncultured Terriglobus sp.
TGAGGATTACAGCGGGCGTAAGCGAATGCCTGCTCCGGAAGTCGAGCGGTGGCTCAGTCAGAACCTTGCTTACGAACCGGCGGAATGACACACATATGCACCCGCGACATTTCAAAGCCCCACGATTGCCAGGTAAATGACTGAGCCGTGCAGCACTGTGCCCAGCACGCGCAGTTGTGAACGACTTCCCCAGGATGGAAGGTAACCTTGTTTCGGCAATACCCAGCCTCTCGATGCGCTGTTTCGGCATCCCGCGAAACTGCATCCTATGGCTTTTAACCGAAAGCCTGGAGCAAGTATGAGTGAAGCAGGAACGGCAATGGAGCGTGCCGAAGATAGCGTGAAGCCGCGTGATCTGCGTGGCGTGAACGTGACGGCTTCCGTGCTGTTTGCAATGGGTGTGGTTGCGGCGGTTCTCTCGCTGTTTCTGGCCTCGTATGTTCGCAAGGGACTTGCGGCGGAGAACCTGAATCTGCGCTATTCCAACCGGCTGATCTCGACAGCCAAGGACCTTGAGACCGGCGAGCGTGGCTACATCATTACCGGTGATCCCGCGTACCTTGCGCCCTACAATCTGGCCGAGGCATCGCTCGACCAGAATCTAGCGCTACTGGGCACAGCCGGCGATAAACGAAGCGCCGTCTTCGCGGACGTGCATCGCAAGCGCGATGTGGCGAAGAGCATCGTGCAGACACGGCGCGATGCCAGTGAAGAAGCAGCAGCCGACCTGCTCCGCAGCGGAGAGGACAAGGCCTCGATGGACCGCGTCCGGGCGGACGTGACACAAATTCAGGAAGATATCCAGAATCGCACCAGACGGTTGGACCAGATTGACTCGTTTTGGCAGCCCATCCTGCAGGCTGTCGCGGGTATTAGCATCGTGCTTGCATTTGCTGCGATGGCGCTGGTCGCCATCCGGCGCCGCAGCGCAGAACGCGCCTCGGCAGCTCTGCTGAACAGCGTGCTTGAGAATGCGCCGGTCGGTCTCGGTTTTATCGGCAAAGACGCCCGTGTACGCCACGTAAACCAGGCCGTCCTGGCGCTCGGTGAGCGGTCCGGATCTCCCGTAGGTGCTTCCCTGTGGGAACTTCTGCCGGAAGCTCGCAGCACGCTCGAGCCTTACTTGCGCGAGACGCTGGAGCGCGGACGTATCGTAACCAATATCGATGTGTCGCTGGTAGGCCGTCGCCCTGTGGCCGCTATGCGTCATCTGCAGTTCGGTTTCTTTCCCATTCAGGGCACGCGTAAGAAAGACGGCATTATTGGCGCAGGCATCGTCGTGAACGAAGTTACTCTGCAGAAACGTGCAGAGAACCATCTGCGACAGAGTGAAGAGCGATTTCGTAACCTGATCGAGAGCAGTGCCTCTATTGTGTGGACTACGACCGGGGAAGGCGTTCTGCGCGGCAACCAAATGAGCTGGGCGAAGTTTACCGGCCAGAAGCTGAACGCCGACGGCACGTACAACTGGCTCGATGCTGTCCACCCGGACGACCGCGAGAACGCGATGAGAGTCTGGCAGGAGGCAGTAGCAACGAACTCCTTGTTCGATGTTGAGTATCGCGTGCGCCGCGCGGATGGAGAGTGGCGCTACACCGCAACGCGCGCAGTTCCGTTGCGCGAGGAAGGCTCGGTGCGCGAGTGGGTCGGCATGAACACCGACATCACGGAACAGAAGCGCGCCGCGCTGGAATTGAGCGAAGCCAAAGAGGCTGCAGAAGCCGCCAACCTGGCGAAAAGTCAGTTTCTTGCAAACATGAGCCATGAGTTGCGCACGCCTCTCTCTGCCGTGATTGGCTACAGCGAATTGTTGGAGGAGGAGATCGAAGAGTCGGGGGACGCGTCGACGCTTGCTGACGTTCGCAAGATCCAGGCCAATGCACGGCACCTGCTTTCACTCATCAACGACGTACTCGATCTGAGCAAAATTGAAGCCGACCGCATGACCACTTACGCCGAAGACTTCGCGGCAGAGTCGCTGATTCAGGACGTGGTGACAACCATGCGCGGGTTGGTGGAGCAGAAGGGCAACCAGCTCGTTGTGGACATGGGGCCGGAGCTCGGCACCATGCACACCGACCAGGTAAAGCTGCGGCAATGCCTGTTCAACATGATTGGGAACGCCGCCAAGTTTACGGAAAATGGCACCATCACATTGCACGCGTCCCGCCAAAACCAGGAGATGATCTTCGCCGTGCAGGACAGCGGTATCGGCATGACTCCGGAGCAGGCCCGCAAACTGTTCGAGCGGTTTGCTCAGGCAGACGTTTCTACCACGCGGCGGTACGGAGGCACTGGCCTAGGCCTCGCCATCACCCGGGCCTTTTGCCGTCTGCTCGGCGGCGACATCCATGTCACCAGTGAAGAGAATGTCGGCTCGACATTTACGATCAACGTGCCGATCAGCCTGCCGGAAGAGGCTGCAGCGCCCGTGGAACACCGGGAACTCGACTCCACAAGGCAGCACGTCCTGGTGATCGACGACGATGCCGCACAGCGCGACCTGCTCAGCCGTTTTCTGGAAAGGGAAGGCTTTGCCGTGCAAACGGCGGCTGATGGCCGCACCGGGCTGGAGATTGCGCGTACAAGTCACCCACGCGCCATCCTGCTGGACGTGATGATGCCGCAGATGGACGGCTGGGCCGTGCTGAGCGCTCTCAAAAGTGACCCTGAATTGGAAAAGATCCCGGTCGTAATGGTGACCTTCGTCAACGAGCCCGGCCTAAGCGAGCACCTGGGTGCTGCAGACACGGTGCTGAAGCCTGTCGAGTGGGACCAGCTCAAGAACGTGATGGACCGCTTTCAGGGCGAAGCGGGAGACATTCTTGTGGTCGACGATGACCCAGACGCGCGCAGCCGCGTGCGCTCGGCACTCACCCGCAATGGCTGGAGCGTATCGGAAGCCGAGAACGGCCAACAGGCCCTGGACATGATCGCGCACGCTCCGCCGCAGTTGATCCTGCTGGACTTGACCATGCCCGTGATGGACGGTTTTGCCTTTCTGCATGAACTGCGTGCCCGTCCCGGCGCCAAGGACATTCCGGTGGTGGTTCTTACCGCCCGTGATCTGGACGCGCGTGAGAAGAGGGAATTGCGAGGCGCCGACCGGGTGTTGAACAAAGGCGAGACGAACCTGCGCCAGCTTGCGGGCGAACTGCGCGCCTTGACCCCGGCGCTTGACGCGCATCCGCATGGAGACGAGGGGAACAACCATGCGACCGCTGTTCATCATCTGTCTAGGGAATAACCGCTGCCTGCCGCACGCGCACCGGTCAGGAAAATTGGAGCAGTATGCATTTGTTGTTGGTAGAAGATCACGAAGAGCTTTGGGACTTCCTGTCACGCCGTCTGCAGCGCCGAGGCTTTGAGGTGACTGTGGCTACAGACGGTCAGCAGGGACTGGACCGTGCGCGTGAACTGAAACCCGACATCATGCTGCTCGATATGAATCTGCCCCTCGTCGATGGCTGGACGATTGCGCGAACTCTCAAAGCCGATCCGGAGACTGCGGGCATTCCAATCATTGCGCTTACCGCGCATGCCATGTCCGGCGACCGGCAAAAGGCATTGGACGTGGGCTGCAACGACTACCATCCGAAGCCAGTGGTATTTGCGCAGCTACTTAGCCAGATTGACGCGCTGATCCCGCATTCGGAGAAGCTGGCAAACGCGTGACCGTGTCGCGCTCCGGCGACGTGGAAGATGCCACTATCGCGTTGATCGGTTTCGCAAGCGAACCCGATGCGGATAGGCCTTTGCAGTTCAGCGGTGCAGACCTTTCGGCTGCAGGGCTTGGCGAGCGCGTGCAAAACGCAACCTGGTGGGATAGCAACCATCATGGCGTGAAGCTGGCAGGCCGGCAAATGTCTGGCGCAAACCTTTCGCAAGCGAACTTGTCGCATGCGGATCTTGTGGGTGCCGATCTCTCGGGATCGAAGGGAGCCGGGCTGTTGCTGCGCCATGCCCGCCTTGAAGGGACAAACCTAAGCGGCGCTGACCTGATCGGCGCCGACCTCTCCTGGGTGGATGCGGGAGAGGCCGACTTCACGAATGCCCTGCTCGAAGATGCGAAGCTGCAGGCTGCCAAACTGCGCTTCGCCAATATGAGCAGCGCCATCATGGACGGTGCGGACCTCTCGGATACCGACCTGTGGGGTGCGCGGCTGGGCAGCATTGCGGCAGAACGCGCAATCTTTCGAAATGCGCGGCTCGATGAATCCTCGGGCGTCGGTGCGGAACTTGCATCGGCGGATTTTTCCGGTGCGACGCTGCGGCAGGCGGATCTCTCGCAGGCTGTCCTGCGCAACGCGAACTTTCGAGACGCCACACTCGACAATGCAGACTTGAGCGGTGCCGATTTACGTGGTGCTCTCTTTCCTAACGTGTCGCTGGCGACCTGTAAGCTGGCGAATGCACGCTTCGCAGGCGCATGGCTCTAACGCACACGGCTGAGAGCGTCCCAGATCGGTGACCGCGTGGGTGAAGAGGTCGCCGGTGATCTGGAGGCCGCGATCGACAGCTACATCGTGCTCGAACGTAATTTCATCTCCCTCGGTATTTCCGAAGACGCAAGCTGGGCTTATCGGCGCAGGCGCAGGGTGGGCCGCGCACTGCATGCGAAACATACGCAGGATGCATGGAAGC
>CALMAP010000158.1 GCA_937859825.1 uncultured Terriglobus sp.
GCTCAAGCACGGCGCTGATGGTGCGCTTGGCGAGTTCGACTTTGAATGCGTTGTGCTCGAACGTTTGTGCGTCAGTAAGTTCCGCTTCGGCAGCGGCGCGGAAGCTTTCGGCATTCGCGGGCTTGCCGCGCAGCACGTCTTCCGCTTTGCGAGCACGCCATGGTTTGTGAGCGACGCCACCCAGCGCGAGTCGCACGTGTTTTACTGAGCCGTTCTCAAGGTCGAGGGCGGCAGCGACGGAGACGAGGGCAAACGCGTAGCTGGCGCGGTCACGGACTTTGCGATAGGTGGAGCGCTTGGCGAAGGCAAGATGCGGCAGTTCGATGGCGGTGATCAGTTCACCTGCCTGTAGCACCGTTTCGACATTTGGCGTTTCGCCGGGCAGGCGATGAAAGTCAGTCAGCGGCACCGTGCGTTCGCCCTGCGGACCGCTGAGATGTACCGTGGCATCGAGTGCGGCCATGGCGACGCACATGTCAGAAGGATGCGTGGCGATGCAGGCTTCGGACGTGCCGAGGATGGCATGGATCCGGTTGAAACCGCCGATGGCGTCGCAACCCTGACCAGGCGTGCGCTTGTTACACCGCGAGCCGTCATCGTCATAGAAGTAGGTGCAGCGGGTGCGCTGCAGAAGGTTGCCGCCGACCGTAGCCATGTTGCGGATTTGTCCGGAGGCACCGGCAAGGATAGCGCGTGCGAGCACGGGATAGCGCTCGCGCACCAGACGGTGTTCCGCTACCGCAGAGTTCCGGGCGGCAGCGCCGATGCGCAAACCGCCAGTACCGCTCTCTTCGATGACCGAGGAAAGACCGGTGACATCAACCAGCGATTTCGGACGTTCCAGCGTTTCGCGCATGAGGTCGACCAGATTTGTGCCGCCGCCCAGGTACTTGGCGCCTTGCACGGAACCGAGGCGAATGGCATCCGCGTTTTCATTGGCGCGCAGATAGGTGAACGCATTCATACGGTCTCCACGTATTCCGAGATGGCTTCGACAATGCCGTTGTAAGCGCCGCAGCGGCAAAGATTGCCGCTCATACGTTCGCGCAATTCGTTGCGATCAAGAGTGATCAAGTTCGCCGTAAGATCGTCCGTAACGTTGCTGGGCATGCCGCGCTTCGCCTCGGCTGCCATACCAATAGCAGAGCATATCTGGCCAGGCGTGCAGTAACCGCACTGGAAGCCATCGTGTTCGATGAAGGCCTGCTGCAGCGGATGTAACTGGCCATCGGTCGCGAGACCCTCGACGGTAGTGATGTCGCGATCCTGATACTGCGCGGCAAGTGCTAGGCAGGACAAAATGCGTTCGCCATCCACCAGAACGGTGCATGCGCCGCACGCTCCCTGATTGCAGCCTTTCTTGGACCCGTGCAGATTGAGGTGATCGCGCAACAGGTCAAGCAAGGATGTGCGCAAGTCGAAGTCAGCTTCGACTTGCTGGCCATTAATGTTGAAGTGCATGATTCCTCCGACACAGAGATCCTACGATGGGAGAGTACAGCATGTTAGAACGGAGTAGCTAGCAGACTCATTCTCTCGCGTCTCATGTGTGCATACTTCGCACTATTCGCAAATGCGCGTAGTCGGTGGGTTCTACGAATCTAAATGGAGCGCAGCAGTCGGGTTTGCAGCACGACCCGCCGCCCCATGCCCATCCTTATAAGTCGCGTTCTAGTCAGTAACGGCCCGGGCAGTTTGCCCGAGGCCGTGTGCTGGCCTCACTAGCGCTAAACCGTACTGGTGGTTACCATTCGATCATTTTTGCTGCCTTACTGCGCCAACTTCCTGATCGCTTCTGGAGAAACGGGGGTGAAAAGGTTAATCAGGTTACCGTCGGGGTCACGAAAGAGCAGGGAGCGGTTCCCCCAGGGCATCGTCGTCGGCTCTTGAAGGAAGGCGGGCACCTGATCTTTCAGCCGCACAAATGTTGCATCTACATCCTCCACAAGGAACTCGATGATGACACTCCGGTTCGCCTCAGGCTGTAATTCATCCTCTGCTCCAAAAACACTCAAGGTTCGAGTTCAGCAAAGTCCGGCGTATGCCGGGTTGCCGCACTGCCGCTAATCGTATCATAGAAGCTAACCAGCCGTTCTACATCCTTTGTGATCACACGCATCGAAACCAAGTTCATGTTTTCCCCTATGCTGAAATCTCAGCACCTGAACGACACTAAATGAGCTCTCCTGACAGCGTTGTGTCAGCATGGATTTGTCATGCGCCGAGCCGACCGACTCTTTCGAGTGATTCAGATTCTTCGCCGCTCTCGCCGCCCCGTTACGGCAGAGGCGGTTGCAGCAGAACTGAGCATTTCGGCCCGGTCGGTCTACCGGGACATGGCTGATCTGACCCGCCAAGGTGTTCCAATCCGCGGGGAAGCAGGTGTTGGGTACACGCTCGATCGGCGGTATGATATGCCGCCGCTTATGCTCACTTCAGAAGAGTTGGAAGCAGCGGTTCTGGGGGCGCAGTGGGTCGTCGAACGTGGCGATGCTGCACTGGCCAATGCTGCACGGGACCTTCTCTCGAAGATCACCGCCGCAGTCCCACAATCTCTGCGCACCTTCATTACCGAGCCTACCCTTGGCACACCGGAGAACAACCTACCCGTCATGGACGGGCTCGACCTCGCGAAGACCCGCTCCTGGATTCGTGCCGGACGGAAGCTGCGCATTCACTACCGAGACGAAGCCGGGCAGGAGACTGAGCGGATCGTGTGGCCGGTGATCGTTGGCTACTCAGACACCGTACGTCTCCTTGCTGCCTGGTGTGAACTGCGCAAGGGGTTCCGACATTTCCGAATCGACAGGATTGTGAAGGCCGACTTCCTCGATGAGGCGCATGGCTCCACCTTGACAGACCTGAAAAGACAATGGGAGCACTACATGAAGACGATGCGAACACTTCGTCCTCCTAAGCCTTTCGTGACCGATTAGTCCCGCGAAGTGGCCCTCTCGTCAGTAACCTAGGAATCCGAAAGTTCCGGGGCTGCAAAGCCGACCATCGCCTCTTAGCTTCTGAGGAATAACAGCACGATCGAACAAGGCGGCAGACCTTGCGAGCTACTGTCTCGCCCACGTCAATGCGGAGCGTTCACTGCGGCGTCCGTTCAGGCCATCTGATTAGCAGTTGAGATTCGATCAAGAATTTATGGGCTGCACCGGGCAAAGATTTGGTTCAGCAGGTGATGCTTAAAGGCCGCCCGCCCGCCCTTTCGTGGCAGCCGAGAGATGCCGCGTATTGCGATGCGCTAGAACGGCCGAAACAGACTGTTCGACCCAATCAGTCAGTGAGTTCACATGCTGCGCTCCGCTGATCCCCAACTTTGTCAAGCTGTACTCGACCTTCGGCGGTACCGTGGGATAGACGGTGCGCACGACGAAGCCGTCTGCCTCTAGCGCCTGCAGCGATTGTGCCAGCATCTTTTCGCTCACCCCACCGATCGCTCGCGCAAGCTCACTGAAGCGGTGCGTCCTTTTCAATAGCAGGATCAGAATCAGCGAACCCCATCGCGAGGTGACGTGATCCAGCACGCTCCGCGAAGGGCAGTCGGCCAGGTAAAGATCTCCCTTGCGGATGCTTGTCTCTGTCGCCTTGTTCGCTCTCTTTGTCATTGATGTAGCTTACCTTGAGGTACGTACTTACGGAAAGTGAGCTTATCGAGTAGCCTTTCAACATTGGTCTGAAAGGAGACGCGACATGAAGGTTCTGATACTGGGAGCAGCCGGGAAAACAGGGTCTGAGGTGGTGAAGCAGGCACTCGCGGCCGGACACGATGTGACTGCTTTTGTACGAAAAGCAGAGCAGCTGGAAGGGCAGGCGGTTGCAGTTATCGAGGGTGACTCCACAAGTGCCAGCGATGTGGCCAAAGCTGTCGAAGGGCAGGACGCCGTGCTGGATGCGGTGGGCGGGGGTCACAAAGCTTTTCTGGAAACGGACCTGGAATCCAGCACCGCCCGCAACGTGGTCAACGCCATGCAGTTGCACAAGGTGCGTCGCCTCGTCGTGATCTCGATGTTAGGAGAGGGCGACAGCGGTGCCAACGCCAGCTTCTTCTACGAGCACATCCTTTTTCCTACCTATCTCCGCGGGGCGGACAAGGACAAGACGGCCATGGAGGGGAC
>CALMAP010000159.1:0-349 GCA_937859825.1 uncultured Terriglobus sp.
CGCGAACACGGAAGCCAAACCTTCCTAAGAGGCGCCGCCTCTCGCGCGGCGCAAGCCGCTTCCCCAATCTTCCGCGCCTGCGGCTTGTGCAGACCTCCGCTCCGCTCCGCCCTTTCCATTTCGCTCTGCTGCATTGCAAGGGTGGGGACACCCCTCAGCTTGCACCTTGCTACCTCCGCCTTCGCCAGGGGGCGTTCGGCATATGGATGCCGCGATTTCAACGCGGAAAAGCCAAGAGCCAAACAAGGAGAAGCAAAGCCGACATGAACACCACCGACACCACCAACAACGTCACCACCCTTCCCTCCACCCCCAAGCCGCAGACCTCCAAAGAAGTCATCGCTGCCAA
>CALMAP010000159.1:385-10878 GCA_937859825.1 uncultured Terriglobus sp.
TCCTCGAAATTGCACGACAGGTGCCAGAAGCGACGCGCGTGGCCGGTCTGTATGCCTGGAACCAGCTTGGACGCAAGGTGAAGAAGAGAGCGAAGGGCATCCGCATCCTTGCCCCGATGATTGGGACACGGAAGAAGAAAGACACCGAAGCTACGGCAGAGAGCATTGCCACCCACAAGCCCGTACTCATTGGCTTCCGCTCCGTCTACGTCTTCGATGTTAGCCAGACCGAAGGCGCGGAATTGCCGCAGTTCACGGAGCGCACCAAGGGCGAAGTAGGAGCTTTCCGAGAGCGGCTGTTCGACTTCACGCTCGCCCAGGGAATCGCAGTCGAGTTCAAGGACAGCATCGCGCCAGCACTCGGCATGAGCTACGGCGGCCGCATCGCCCTGCTGCCCGGCCAGGACGCAGCCGAAGAGTTCAGCACCCTCGTTCACGAAGTCGCGCACGAACTTCTGCACAAGGCAGAACGGCGCATCGCGACCACCAAGACCGTACGCGAGACCGAAGCTGAAGCCATCGCGTTCGTTGTCTCGCAGACTATCGGCCTTGACGCGGGATGCGCCTCTGCCGACTACATCCACCTGTACCACGGCAACGCTGCCCTTCTCACCGAGTCGCTGGAAGTCATTCAGAAGACCTCTGCCCTCATCCTCTCCGCCATCGAAACCGAACAGGTCAAGGCAGAAGAGGCCATCACCGAAGCAGTCGCGGAGGTGGCATAGTGCAGACCATCCTTCACATCCTCAAGAGCGCCGGAGGCTGGCACCCCGGCCTCTCGCTCACCATCGACAACACGCTCTATATGCCTCTGGTCATCGAGACATTGGACGAGTCCGGGCCTTGCGGCCTGCCCGCCCTCTCGATAGCCCACTATGGCGAACAGAACGGCGACCTCATGCGAGACCCGGAGATGTGCTTCGAGTTGAGCTTCGCCGGTGGAACCGCCGACCTTAATCCCTTCTACTACCGCAACGAGTCTGCCGGTTGTGAGCAGTGGCCGAGGTTCATCACCGGTAGCGACTACGCCTACCACCGCGAACTCCACCGCCAGCATGTTTCCTTCGCCAAAGTCTGGGACAGGAATCTCGCAACGCAGGGCTTTTCCGAGGCCTTCAAGCGGCAGCGCAGGCAAGCCGCCTAACCATTCTTCGCTCACGGAGCGGAGGAAAGATGTGCCGCTCCACAACCTTCAGGCCTTTAACCATTTCAGGAGAACTACCGTGCAGAACAGCAGCGAATTCCAGTACATCGCCATCGACACCATTCATGAATCCGCTACCAACCCCCGCCGCACCTTCGATGAATGCAAGCTGGGTGAACTTGCCGAATCCATCCGCACCAATGGCCTCATCCAGCCCATCACCGTTCGCCCGAACAGCAACGGCTTCGAGATCGTCGCAGGTGCACGCCGCTTCCGTGCCGCGCAGCTTGCCGAGCAGTTCAGCCTTCCCGCCCGTATCGTCGACATAGACGACGCCCAGGCCTTGGAGTGGCAGCTGGTCGAGAACTCGCAACGTGTGGACGTTCACCCCTACGAGGAAGCGCAGGGATTCCAGCGCTTGCTCGACATGCCCGGCTACGACGTGGCCACGCTGGTCGAGAAGTCCGGCAAGAGCGCAGCGCACGTCTATGCCCGTCTTTCTCTTCTGCAGTTGGTGCCGGCAGTCGCGGAGGCGTTCAGCAAGGAACTCATCACCGCTTCCCACGCGAACCTCTTAGCCCGTCTGCCGCAGGAACACCAGGCCACGGCTTACGAGCAGTGCTGGCGCAAAGACTGGCAGGACAAAGAGCCGCACCTGCTTCCCGCGAAGCACCTGAGCGCGTGGATACAGAACAACCTCTACCTCTCCCTTGCCGATGCACCGTTCAGCAAGGAAGACACCACCCTGAACCCACAGGCGGGAGCCTGCATCACCTGCCCACGCCGCAGCGGGTTCAACACGACCTTGTTCGCCGACGTGCAGGGCGACCAGTGCCTGGACGCCCCTTGCTTCCACACCAAGGTCAACGCCCACATCGACCGCGAAGTTGCCGCACATCCTGAACTCATCCAGATTGAGAACGGCTATCGCGCCCCCAAAGAACAGAGACCCGGAGCCGTTCGCAGCGGCACCTACCGCGAAATCGAAGTCACCCACGACAACCCGGACGCCGAACCGGTAGCAGCGTGCGAAGCCGCCCGACCCGCCATCATCGTCTACGGCAAGCGCGTAGGCGCCACCCTGACTGTTTGCACGGACAACAACTGCCCTGTCCATGACCCCCGTGCAGCCGCACGGAAGGCCGGACAGGAACAGGTAAACTCTACCCCCGTCATGCCCCCCGCAGCGGAGGAGGAGACACCGGAAGAAGCAGCACAGCGCGAAGCCGGCTACGAGCAGCGTAGAAAGGAACACCAGGCGGAAGAGGAGCGCCGGGCCGAAGAACGAAAGAAGGAGTCAACACAGCGGCAAAGGAAATATGAAGAAGAACAGAAGCGCAGAGAGGAAGTGCGCAAAGAGCGCCAAACCACATTCGAGCGCATCCTCACCAACGCCCCTGAAACCTTCAACCCCACACAACTCCGTTTGGTGCTTCGTGCGATGGTTCACATCGACCCGGACACCTTCCACGACTATGCCTGCCTGGACCTGCCGGAAGAGTATCTCAGCCGGGATGCGTCAGAGACTCTTCAGTCAGCCCTGGACGCCACTACAAACGCCAGGCTTACCGCCTTCGCTCTTCGTCTTGCTCTTTCTACCCATCGAGATATCCCGCGCGAAGACCAGCCGGATTTCCTGGCCGAAGCCGACGCCGTCTTCCAACCTGCCAAGAAGCCCAACGCCAGCAAGCAGACGGCACCCACACCCATCCGCAGTTCGGCCAACAACACCGCGCCTAAGAAGAAGCTGGCGGCTTAACCGACTCGCGGGAGCCGCGAGGCTCCCGCTCTTTCTTCTATGGACAGGACAGAATCCACTCTCCGCAAGCTGCATGCGGCACTCGACTCGGATAGTTACGACATCGGCGTACTCGACAGTCGTGGCATGTATCCTAGGCTCGAAGCGGTGCCGTTCTCCCGCGTTCTTCGACTTCTGCCCTACCTCAAATACCGCAACGTAAACGGAGCGCACATCTACTTCCGTCCAGGTGGCGAAAGTCGCTTCACCCTGCTGGACGACCTCACCGCCGATGCACTTCGGAGGTTGGAGCCAGAAGGTTACGCCCCGTGTGCCGTGGTCGAGACCAGCCCCGGCAACTACCAGGCATGGCTGAAGCACGCTCGCGCTCTATCGAAAGAACTCGGCACCTCCGCCGCGAAGTTATTGGCGCAGCGCTTCCACGCCGACTCTGGCGCGGCCGACTGGCGCAGGTTCGGACGCTTGCCCGGCTTTACCAACCGGAAGCCGCAGCATCGCAATGCCGCCGGTTTGTATCCGTTCTCCCGACTCATCAGCTCTGAAGGAAGGGCTTTTCAGAACGCGGAGGAATTCTATACAGAGTTGCGCTCCGTGCAGTTCAAGAGCGCAGTCGCTGCTTCGAAAAGAACACAGCCCTTCTATCGTGCAGTCCCGGTAAGCCTCATGCGGTTTCGTGAGTCCTCCAGATACGCAGGTCGCCCCGCAGCGGCAGACATGGCCTTCTCCATCGCTGCCTGGTCGCAAGGCTGGCCGGTGCAGCAGATCGAGCAGGCACTTGCAGAGAACTATCTCTCCCGCGATACACGCGCATCCCGCCGGTCCGCTTACATTGAGCGCACCATCCGGAAAGCCCTGAAGTGGGCAGCCTGATCACACACGCGCTGGGGCGCGGCAGAGGCCGTTCCTTCCTCTGCACTTCTCCCCTCTCTTCCAACAAGGAATGCCCTCAGTAAGGGCCTTCTGAATAGTTCTTTCTACCCGCCGTGCGGTGGGAATGTGGGAGACGCTTGCACTTAAGCGTCTTCCAAGAGCGGTACGAAGGGTGCGGACAGCTTCATCGTTCCACGCTTTGCATCGCTAGGCATTTCCACGGCTATGCTGTCTCCGCAGCGGAAACGTTCTCAGAACAACGGGATGGCAGCGGCAGGTTGGATGGTTCGCTTAAAGTCGAGTGTCTTCTGATCATGCCCTTCCGGGTGCTGCTCTCTCCACAATTCGAGCAGCAACGGCGGCATCACCGCCAGCACCGCCTTCGTGCGGTGCACCCTTGCATGACAGCCACGACAGAGCGAGATCATCAGCCTCAGCTCCGACCTTCCAGGCACACGGTGATGCACGATGATGCTGCGCTTCCCCGTTCCCGGCGCATCGCAGACCCGGCAGCGATAGCCGTCCCTCTCCAGCACCGCTTCGCGCAGACCGCCGAAGTTCTCCTCATCCTGACGCCGGAGCGTGTAACAGGTCGAGCACATACCGAAGGCGAGCATGGTCTCGCGGCCGCAGCGGCAGTGCATCGCAAGTTGAACGGCCTTTCTCTTCGGCTTAATCCTTGATTCCAAGCATACGAGCGGAGGCATCCGGTAAGAGTTCTCACCCTTGATCCCTGGCCATTTGCAACGGGGCCTTGTTCGCGATCAGAGCGGTGAGCTTCTGCAGACCTCGGAGTCGAGAGTAGGCATTGTTGAACAGCGGCTCCCTCCGGTTTGCCTTTCTTCTGCGTTCAGCGTGCCGCGCCAAAAGCATCCACGCCCTCCGGACGCACGCTCTCCTTCCACCGGCCTCCGGACTCCTTCCCCAAGGCGAGCTTGTGTCCCCTCCCAAATACCGGCCTCAGTCGCCGGGGGAGTGGATGGCGACGGCACACCCTCCGGGCAAGCATGTACCGCAGAAAGCGGACAAACCAGAAGAAACGGAGCCAACCCATGTTCAACAAGATCATCCTCATCGGCCGACTCGGATAGAACGCGGAAGCCAAAAGCATGCACTACAAACGCGACTACGCCGTCCTCAACGTCGCTACCCAGGAAAGCTGGAAGAACGACAGGGGCGAGTACGAGACCCGAACCGAATGGCACCGAGTGTATGCCTGGGGCAAGCTCTCGAAATTCGCCTCCAAGCTCGAGAAAGGCCAGCTCATCACCCTCGAAGGCACTCTGCGTTACCGCGAAGTCACCGAAGACATCGAGAGCATTCCGTTCAAGCACCGCATCGCCGAAGTACACGCTTCTTCCATGAAGCGTCTGTCCAAGGTCGTAACTCACGACGACCCGCAGGACGGCGCGGAAGACGAGTAAGCGCCGCTTGGGGCGGGCTTCGGCTTGCCCTTTGCAATTTCGTGTACAAATCAGCCCATCGTTGAACTATGCGGGAGAGATCAAGCTGCTTCAGCCTGAGTTCGCGCAAGCCCTGCAAGAAAGCTGCTGTCCTCAACCGAATCTACCTTCGACGTTTCGCCAAGTCATGGCTCCCGTTCTCGCGCGCACTCACCTACATCCAGAATTGCTAGAGGTTCTCTGCTAGTTCGGCGAGCTTGGCGAAGCCCTCAGCAACGGAATACTCGTTTCGTTCACAAAACGCGGAAAATCTGTTCCAGTCCCCTACACGAATTCGGAGGGACATGGGTTGTGGCTTGTCTTTCGAAGCGACACGGCCACTCTTCAGGGCCTTGCGCTGCACCGGGAGATTGTCGACGGTAAAGCCTTGCGATTCTGCAAGACGCTCCAGCTGTACAGGTGAAACATGGCGAGCAGGCGCGGGCGCCATTTCCGGTTGCTTTGGTTTCGGGGCGAAGTCTTCAAAACCGCCGCCAGCCAAATCCTTAAAGGCACTTTCCATACTCATGCAGCACTTCCCTGTTGTTTGCGAAGAACCTGAACTACCTCGGCTGCGAACTCGATTGCGTTCTGCTGCGCTTCTTCAAGACCGTTTGTCTCTTTTGCACTTAATTCGGCCAAAGCTCGCTTGTATGCAAACAGATGCGAGAACGCAGTTCGCTCATTGAGGCTTACTGTGAAGCGGGGAACAGCCGCTGCTTCAATGTTCTGGCGGATCTGCTTCTCTTCCCTCGTTACGATGATCGGGCTGGTCCGCATGAACACAATTGCGTGCGGAATTTTACGTTTGAAGAGATTCTCTTGGGAACGCAGCAGACTGATCGCGCGAGTAGCCACATCCGCATCGGCTGTCTTCGCCTGCATAGGTATGAGTACTAGGTCCGCGCGCGACATCGCCGCGACCATTTCCTGATTGGCTGACCCCTGCACATCGATGAGGACAAACTGGAACTCAGACTGGAGACGGTCGATCGTGACGGTGAGATCCTCTCCTGCAGACGGTGTGACTACGATGTCGCGATGGGTGCTCTTGCCTTCGCTCCATCGGGCGAGAGTTCGCTGGGGGTCGGCGTCGATAATCCGCACCGTGGCTCCCTGCGAAGCCAAGGTGGTACCCAGGATGAGGCAAGTCGTGGACTTTCCGCTCCCACCTTTCGGGTTCGCGGCAACGACAACTGGCATGGTGAAATCCTCTTCTTGGACTGTACTGCACACCGCAGTTCGTAATGCACTACACAACTCATCACGAACCACAGTACGCAATACTGGTTCTCTGACGGAAACGCGAATGGACTGGGATTAGCAAAACGCTCCGTCGTAAAGCGTTACGTATTGTGTGCTGCAACGCAATTTGTAATGCGTTACAAGCGCCATTTGGAACAAGGTATAGATGTCGTGTGAATACCCGCAGCACGTTCCAGTTCCCGGGTCGTCGTTGCGCCGAGGAACAATCCGGTAGTTGAGCGATGCCTTCAGACCTGCATTGGAAACGAATAGTAGCCGTGCGGAGGATGGGCGCGCTTCAAGCGTTCTAGAACCTGGCATGCCTTGAGGCGTTACATACACATGGGTGTCAGCTTCACGCTCTCATCGAAGAGCGCAGCATCGTCTGATCGATCGTCGTGGGACATACCCCGGAAGACAGCACCCTAGGTGACAAATGAAGCCTTCCGTCAGATGAAGGCACTTCCTCGACTGGCCAGCCGAATGCAAGGTCGTCAACTCCATCTCTCATCCGACATGACCGGAAAAGCTGGATGTTGTGCATTATCAAGGGAAGGGAGGCTGCGCTAGACGATCCGGATTATTGCGCATACGCGCACTAATCACGGGGCCGAGGCGTTCCAGCGGCAAGAGACTTCGCTGAACTGAAAGCCTTGCCAACCACTCGCAGAGTCGCGCCCTCGGTTTGCTGCAAACAGAACAGGGAAGAATACGCCACCTAGTCGACGCAGTCTCACACCTGGATAGTTTTGTTCATAGAGAGAGCAGCGGGCCGTGAGCAAGTACCTGCACTGGTTCCGTCTATTTGGACCCACATTTCATCATTACGTCAGGACAGAATTGTGCGACGATTGCAAACAACAATGAAGGACTCCTCAACACCGCACAGGCCGACCATCTCTCGCCGACCGGGCCGCCCCGTCAAACCTGGTTCGAAGCGCTCCAACCCAGAGTATCGGCCTTGGTCAGGGCTTCTCCGCGGGCAGTATGTGCGCGATGCCGACCTCGTTTTGAAGCAGACTGACGATCCGCGGGACATGTCGGACCTGATCACCGAGCTGCTCGGTAACTGGGTCAGCGAACGCCGGAATAAAAAGCAGTCTTCGTCTGCAGAACCGGTCTCACTCGGGCTGATCGGGGAGGCCATTTAACGATGAACATTGTTCGGACTTCTGTCCAACTCCCCATCTGGCCTGACCGCGTTCGCGGTGGTCCGAATGCTTTGCTTCGCACAGCCTTGTTCGCAGGCGTGCCTTCGCGGTATCGCAAGATTCTGGAGCATCGGCCATCAGCCGCGGTGGAGCCTGAAGGTGTCGTCGTCGCCTCACAGGATGGCATCACCATGCTCTACACCGGTACGCAGCTCAACCAGTACGACGCGGATGTGTTCTTTGAAGTTCTGCAGCGTGCAAGGCGCACGCCTTTGGGTGAAGCGGCAAGTTTCGCGGGGGCCGATTTCCTTCGCGCAATCGGGCGCGGTGATTCCAAACGCGATTACGAAGATCTGGACATGTCTCTTCGCCGGCTAACCCGGGGCTTGGTCGATGTAAAGTGGCGTATCCAGAACCGGCCTCTTGCCTACACGGGAGGTCTGATCGCAGAGTTTGTGCGTGAGACAGATTCGCGCCTGTACCGCATCCATCTTTCGCCCGGCATGAAGAGTCTCTTCGAGCCTTCCAGCTTCACTATGCTCGAGTGGGAAGAGCGAAAGCGTCTGCTGCGCAACCCTCTTGCCCAGTGGCTTCACAGCTACTACTCCACCCACGCAAAGCCCTTCAACGTGAGCGTTGGCTTCCTGCAGAAGACTACCGGGCAAGAGGCCGCAAGGCCCCGCGATTTCGCCCGTGCCCTGCGTGTGGCTCTGGGCCTGCTGGAAAGGGAACTGGGGTGGTCCGTTGTGTGGACGACGCCAACATTGATCCAGGTCGTGCGTACTCCTTCAGACGCCCAGGCGCGGCATCTTGAGGTGAGGCGTGCACGCAAAAAGCTGGTCGGTGACACCGCATCAGCCGCAAGACGACCGAAGGTTCTGACCGCAAAAAAGGAACGGCCGCCTTCGAGTGTCGACGCTCCCGAACTTGCCTCGCTGAACCTAGCCAAGCTGTTTCGCTAGCGGCGTCGCGCTTTGGCGCAGTTACCGTGTTCAGTTCGCGTCTCCGTGTTTCGTTCGCGCAGATACTGAGTGCAGTTGCTCCAAGTGACTGAACCTGCTCACTCGGCATGACATCACCTCCGTGTTTTGCTCGCTCTCACTTTAGCCATCGTGCCGTGTTTCGTTCGCGCTGGAAGCAGTTTTCTGCACAAGACGTGTCACAAATGTGGACTGCGAGCGCGCAGAAGCGATTTTTGCGCCGTGTTTCGTTCGCGTTGAACGGCTTTCAAGCAGCAACCCTGTCACAAACAGGTGTCTTGGCTGCGCAGGAATCCTTCTGCGCCGTGTTTCGTTCGCGCTCTGGATCTCAGTCACGGGTTCTGTATACCTCGAAAACATAGGAATCCTTGTTTTTCTACCGTGTTTCGTTCGCGCCCATCTGCCTATAGCTCCGTGTTTTGTTCGCGCTTGACTCAAAGTCTGCAAGTGCCACGTTTTTCCACAATCTGTGGAGGCTCCGTGTCTCGTTCGCAGAATGACCGTGTCTCATTCGCGGTTGTCCGTGTTTGGTTCGCTTACTTCCGTGTTTAGTTCGCACTACCTACTTGCAAGTTGCTGCACGGCAAAGAGTTGCAGACGATCTTGCATTACCTAATCGCTCTTAATCTCTTCTTCAATCCCTACATAATCCCCGTCGCCTTGCGGCTCGGTTTCGGAATCGTTGTTACGACAGGCAAACAGAAGCCGATTCGCGCCGACCGGCGACGCCTTCGACCAGGAGTCATGCCCCAGCAAGCACAATAGGCCATGAGCCGTTTTAAGAAGGTTGTAGCGATCACCGGAATCAGCGTGGCCTGCTTGCTTGCCACTTACGGGATCGCTGTCGCGCCGCATCAGTCGTGGGCACCTGTGGAGTCAGCAGAGAGGCTTCTGGATCGAGCAGACGAGCTTTCTTGGACAAATCGCTGGGCAGAAGCCCAGCCAGTTTATGCGAAAGCAGCAGCACTCTTTCGCCGGCAAGGGCAGGGTCCCAAGGCCCTGTATGCGGAAGTCAGCGAAGTTCCTCCCGACGAGTCCACGAGTGTGGTGACTCACATTCTGTCTCTGGATCATGACCTGTTGCTTCCAGAGGGCCAAGACCCAGCGACGCGGCTTCGAATTCTCACAATTCGAGGAATGCTCGAAACCAACTACGACGCTGCGGACGCACTCGCCACATGGCGCGAGGTGGAGAAACTGGCAATCAGCAGAGGAGAAATTCGTCTTGCCACGCGGGCGGCCGGAGAGCAGGGCATTGCATACTTCATCCTCGGCGACACGAACACTGCTAAGAACAAGGTGGTGCACGCCTGGCAGTTATCCATGGTGGAACGCGATCCTGCAGCCACTGTTCGTTACGCCTCCGTATTCGGTGCCGGACTGGTGCAGGTCCAGCGCTTCAAAGAAGCGCTGCAACCGCTCGATAAGGCCATCTCAATTGCAGAGAACAATCCCGATGTTGCTCACCCGACCATTGCGATTTACGCAAAAATCGACGCTCTCGCCGGCCTGCGTGACTACAGCCAGGCGCTTGCACTAGCGAACGCATCCCTGGAACATCTTAAGGGCAAGCCTTACGACAACCATGTCGCTCAGGTATTGATATCGCGAGGAGCGATCGAAGCCCAGCAGGGAAATACCTACGCTGCGGTATCTGACTTCCATGAAGCTCTTTCGATATGCCAGAGAACAGATAACTTTCGCAATGTCGTGGACGCGGCAGGGCGACTCGCAGAGGTGTACGAGCAGCAGCAGAAGCTGCCTGAGGCCAGGGCAGCTATCGACCTGGCAATTACTGCCAACACCAAAATTGCAGAAGAATTGATTTATGTTCCCCGAAATCTCGCGATCAAGGCGCGGATCGTCGCAAAGATGGGCCAAGTGGGAGAAGCGGACCGGCTG
>CALMAP010000159.1:10888-13155 GCA_937859825.1 uncultured Terriglobus sp.
CGTAAACCGAATGCTTCAGCACGCGCCGACGGACAGCATTCAGCGCCATCTCATCGCAGCAATGAGCGATGTCTATTCGGGTTATTTCGCCTCCTTATGTAACCAGCACCGCTATGATGAGGCGCTTCAGATTTTGGACAATGTTCGGGGTCGTGCAGAGGCGCAGGCTCTTCAGCACCGGCTGTCAGTTGCCGTACATGAACCCACAGACGAAGAGAAGACACTTACTCGCCTGAACCTTTCTCTCATCAACGCAGACGACACAGCCACCCGTGCTGCGATCAACAGTGCGATCTACACCACGGAACTGTTCGAGAAGCCGACGCAACTCGACATAGCCCGCGAGAGCATTACGCATCCAGTCAAGCTTGCAAAGTTGCAGAAGTCTCTTGGACCGCAAGCCTTGCTGGTGGAGTACGTGTTGGCGGAACCGGCTTCCTACGTCCTGGCGATCACCCATGACAGCGTGCAGCACTACCAACTCGCGTCCAAACAACAAATCGAAACAGATGCCAAACTCTACCGCAAAGAAATCCTTCAGCAGAAGGAAGACAAGACCCTTGCACAGCGGCTCTATCGGGAGCTTCTGCAACCGATTCCCGAAGCCGCGTCAAAAGCCAACCTCATCGTGATTCCAGATGGGGTGCTCCATCTTCTGCCGTTCGCGGCGTTGCAAGACAGCGACGGCTATCTGCTGAGCGGCCACACCGTAGACGTGAACCCGTCCGCGACAGTCTTCTACCTACTGCATCTGCAGGCCGTGACTTCTGAGAAGGTCTCTTTGCGTTACGTGGGAGTCGCCGCATGGACTCAGCCTGCGGACACGCGCAACGTGGTGCTTCGCTCCATCACGGGCCCAAAGCGAAGCGAGCTGGTAGCGCTGCCGGACAGCAAGCAAGAAGTAGAGACAATCGCGCATGACTTGCCCAGGCCAAGCACCATCCTTGAAGGGCCGCAAGCCACAGAAACGCAGTTTAAGAACCTGCCTCTCGATTCCACACAGGTGATTCATCTCGCGTTGCATGGCTACGCCGATCTCGACTACCCGGATCGCTCCGCCCTCATGTTCGCTCCTGACCCGACCGGCGCAAACGATGGGATGCTCCAAGTGCGCGAGATTCGGGAGATGCGCCTCAACTCCAAGCTGGTGACGCTTTCCGCGTGTGACACCGGAGTGGGGCCGGTCGGAGAGACGGGCGTGGTGAACCTCGTCAATGCGTTCATCGGTGCGGGCGCACACTCGGTAGTCTCCACACTTTGGGAGCTGGCCGATCAACCGACCAGCCGCCTTATGAAGACGTTCTACGCTGGACTCGCAGAGCACGAGAGCAAGGGCGAGGCACTTCGCAACGCCCAACTGGAGCTGCTGAAAGACGCCCTACCTCCGTACTACTGGGCGAGCTTTCAGCTCGTCGGCGATAGTGAAGGACAGATTTAAGGCGAGCCTTATGGAAGATTCAACTTCAGTTACCAGGTCGAGCGCATCCAGCCACGTCTCATAGTCGTCTTGGGAATACCGGCTGCTGAACAATTTGAGCTCAGCGGCAGCAAAACCAACCATGTCAAAATCGATCACCCCTCATATGCAGCTTATTGCGGCGCTACACCAAAGCGAGAAGTAATCGTGGCTAGGGCGGCAGCAAGGGTGATTAGCGCTTTGAATTCAGCCGTGTCCCTTTAGCTCAGCTCTGCGAGAGATGCGTTAGAGCGCTTTCCAATGAACGATCATGATCGGCTTCGCGCCGAGCTTTCCAGTCGAACTCTTCCAGCACATCAGGTTCGAGTGGCGTTCCCTCTAAGGCTGTCAGATTCCAGGTGTAGTAAGAGCCGGTAGGAAGTGCCAGGCGGAAACCGTGACCAACCTTCACAGACGTGGCAGAGAGAAGGCGGCCGGCTGTCTTCTCGCCTAGAATCATTGCCAGCTTGTTCTCTTTCGCGAAGATCGTGACCATCTCTGCGGCGCTGGCCGTATGCCGATCGACCAGGAGCACAGTGCGGCCGTGGAAAGGCTTCGCGCCCAGCCCTTCGGTTTCCAAGAGGACCGGCGATTTTGAGATGAGCGAAGGCAGGAACTTCGCGCCGAGCAGCCACAAACCTCCCTTCGATTCGGGAATGTGGTTGAGGCGAGGGAAGCGTGCCTTTTCCGTTCCGAGATCCCGTTCAGCCCATTTTTTGTTTGGAGAGAACCCGACTGGAATCCGGTCCGGCGTCAGCAGGCTCATGAGCCGCAGGGCGCCAGCTCCACCGCCCGTATTGCCGCGCAGATC
>CALMAP010000159.1:13165-19548 GCA_937859825.1 uncultured Terriglobus sp.
GCACTGCAGCTGTCATGGCGTTGGCAACATCGACGCCGATCATGCCGGGGAACATAGCCACCTTGAGATAGCCAACGTCAGGCGTGAGCTTCTTTGCCTCGACCAGTGTCGGTTCGATGAACTGGAGCTTTTTGCCCTTCGACTGCGCGACTACTGCCGAGAGGGTCCGCGTACTGCCGTCGTTCGCAACGACCTCAAGAGTGGACAACGAACCCATAGGAAATACAGGATGCTCCGGTGCAACGATGTTCTTTTCGTTCACGGTGAGCAGAATGTTTCCAGGCTCAATTCCAGCCGTGTGTGCAGCACCACCCTCATGCACGTCCTGAAAGACCCAGCGAGTCCCGTATTCCGTTTCGGCAGAGAGGTACGTCGCGCTCAGGGCCGCCCGACTGGATGCCCGTTTGCCCGTCCCATGAAAGAGGCCGAGGTGAGATGTGCCGAGGGTCTTCAGCAGATCAGAAACAGCTTGCTCGAAGGCATCCTGTGTGAGTGCAGTCTCGATTCCCATGCGGTGTTTGGAGACGGCCTGCTTCCAGGTGTCACCCAGCAGCTCGGGCTTGTAGAACTTGGCATCGAGCGCTTTGAGGACGGATGCGAAGACTTCCTGCTTCGCTGAGTGAGACAGTGTTACTTCCGTGCTGGCGGTGGCGCTCATTAGTCTTTATGATGCGCCACTCCGTTTCATTTGATCTTGAGCGGGTAGTAGTAGGTACCATGGTCAGAGCCGCGTACAGTCGCTAGGAAATACATCCCAGGCGCAGCATGGCGCAAGTCCAGACTGACAGTGAGAGTGACCTTCTTATCGGCTTCGCTAGCCTGTCCAACGCCACGTGCGACCACTTCTTTGGCTGCTCGATCCTTTGAGACAAGAACCTGATACGGTCCGCTCTCGCTGAAACGGGGCAATGTCACAGACAAGTTCACGATTGAAGATGGAAGCGACACCTGCTGTAAGGGCGTCGGCTCGTCACTACTGCCGCGAGTCGTTACAGCATCGTAAAGATTTACGTTCACAGGGACGGGAGCGGCATCGGTGGCCACAAGAGCGCCAGCGGGAGCCGTGGAGCGATGTTCAACGGCAAAGAACAAGCCGCCGCCCAAGATGACGAGTAAACCAGCGGCAATCGCCCAACCACGAGATGATTTCTCCGACCGTGGCTGCTGTTTAGGAGGGTAAGAGGGAATGGGCTCGCTCACACTAGCGGGCTTTGCGTCCGACGCGGTTCCCTTTGAATCTTTCCAATCCTGGCGGTAGTGCAGGTATTCGCGGTAACACTCGGAACATGAAGATACATGGGGAAGAACTGGGCTGCCGGGTGGCAGTCGATCTTCGGCATACGCCTTCAGCGTTTCATCGTCGGGGCAGCCAATTCTCTCCGGATTCGGGAACGCTTCAAGCAGGAAATCGTTCAGGGGCTTTTCGTTCAACTGCCAGACCTCTTCCTTTCTCGGCATTCTGCTTCGCGGCAGCTTCAGCACGGCTCTCGGGAATGCCGTCTAAAATCGCCCTCGACCGCTCCCGGACACGTTGGATGGCCTTTCTTGCCGCCGGCTCGCTCGTTTTTAACTCTTTCGCGACTTCCTGTGTTGACTTCTCATTGAGAAGCAACACGAGAATATCGCGGTCTCTTTCTGTCAGAACCTCCTTGAGCTGTTCGAAGAGAATCTTTCTGTCCACGGCTTCCTGAAACGAAGCATTTGCGATGCCGAGGCGCTCAAGGTCCTCACCGACGCCGGAACTCTCCTCTTTGGCGACACCCGTTCTCATCCAGTCGAGAACCTTGCCCCTGAGAGCCGGATACGCGAATCGCTTCGGCGAGCTGATTGCGCTGCCACGAGCCTGCATGGAAGCTCCCAGGGACTCGGCCCAGTCAGCGATTCGCGACGAATCGACGTTGGGGTAGTCACGAACGACCCAGCGGTACGCCGTCTCGACGGCCTCCCGGACGAGAGGACTCACGTCAGTCCCTGCAGCGTCGATAAGGTGCAACTTGGGCTGTTCCAAAATCAACACGCAACATTCTCAAAAAAGGATGCAAGGGGTGTCACAAACCCTCTCGCTCATCGCGCTTAGATAGTAGATGCGAAACTCTCCCCTGACTTGCAGCGTGAACCAGGAGCGCCGTCTCTCCCAACGAGCGACCGCTGAGCCTACTTGGATGCTCTGGAACGCGACTCGACATCCACTGTCGCCTTGCCAATATCGGCAACGAGCTCTTCCAAGGGAAGCTGGAATGTTTGGGCGACACGAAGCAGCATGGGAACGGAAATGCCGTCGCCCTTCTCGATGCGCTGTATCTGTGTTGTGTGGAAACCGTGCTGAACGATCAACGCGCGAATCGTTAGCCCGCTCTCCTTGCGAAGCTGCCTGATGCGCTTGCCAAGCTCGACAGAGAAGACCTTGTAGTCGTACCGAAGAGGTGTTGAACCCTCGGATGCTGGTTTCTTTGCCATGCCTGTCCAGGCACTTTCTCTGAGAAAGTTTCGACCGGTTTCTACGAAGCATAGCAACTCCCATCTGCACACACAAACGTGGTGACTCACTTCTGTGTCAGGATTACACAAAAATGTGCATACACAAAATGTGCTAGTGACAGATGCGTTGCTTTTAGATTTGCGGGACGCTGCAGCGAGCAGTACGGCGGCAAAGTGTTCGCGTACCCGTGGGTAGTGACCGCAAAACCTGAGTGAAAGGAGCAGAAACACCAGCCCGGCTTGCCCTCACGAAGAGAGCGAAACCAACAACCCAGAAACCATCGCAGGAGATCTTGTGAACATCGCCCCTCAGAACCGCTTCGCTAAGCTTCGCAACCTCACCATCATTCGCCAGCACGCCAGGCAGAACGCCTTGTTGGTCGGCCACAGCATGGTTCCCGTCCTCACGGCCTTCGCCATCTCAGGAATAGCTCACGCCCAGGGGACCATGGACTTCTCGCAAGCCAAAACACTGATGCAGTCGTTCCAAACGTTCGCGATTTACGCGGGCGCGGTCATCTGCTTTGGCTCGTTGATCTTTGCCGGTATTCGCCTCATGGGTGGTCGTTTCCAGGATGCAATTCCCGGCCTCTTCGGTGCTCTCTTCGGCGCTGGCGTACTCGGCTGGGGCGCAGGCTGGATTTCGTCCCTCACCGGCCAGACGGTCACGCAGTAAGGCCCGCCGACCATGACCAAGCGAGGAGAGGCGTTACCCATCAATCAGGCGATGAACCGTTCCAGAACCAAGCTCGGGTTGGAGCTATCGGCATGGATGGCCATTGTGTTTGTTTCGGTCACGGTTTTCCTCGTTGGCTTTCGCATGCTTGCCGTCATCAGCTTTCCCTTGCTGGTGGCGGCGGCATGGTTCACCGTTCGCAACCACCCCAAGATGTTCCAGCTCTGGGGTTACAGCCTGTACCAGAAGAGCTACTATGATCCTCGCAAAAGCGACTAACGACCCGCAGCTCACGCCTTGGTACACCAAGGCCGGTGCGGCTTGCTCCATCGTTCCGATTTCGCGCTTTCTGACACCGACCATCTTTGCCCTGAAGGGCGGTGGCTATGGCTGTGTTTTCTCACTCAGCGGAGCCGACGAAGAGAGCCTGACCGACCAGGAATTGGAGTCGCGCGTCCGCATGATTCAGGGAGCGTTGCGGGGTATGCCCGAACATTCCTGCCTGTACGAATACTGCCGGGTGCTCAACGGCTACGATCTGCCGCGCCAGGACAAGTATGCAAGCGCCATCACCGAGAAGTTCATCAGCGATCGGCTGGAGTTCCTGGGCCAGCGTGCAGGCTTCCGGCACATCGATCTGCATTGGTGTTTGACTGTTGAACCTCCCAAGACGACAGGTTTGAAAAAGAAGCCGCAGGAGAACGCCGGTGAGAACGCCCGGATGCTCACCAACCTGCAAAAGGCCGCGACCATCCTGGAGGAGCATCTACGGACGGCGCTTGGCATGCGGCTCCTGCCCAAGGCTGAAGCGTTTGCGTTCTTTTCCTATCTCTACAACCTGGAGCCGTGGGCCGACTTCGATCAGCTCCGCAGTGATAGCGGCGTGGACCGCCAGATCGTCAAGAGTCCGGTGAGCTGGCACAGCGACCACTTGCAAGTAGGGAAGCGCTACGTCCAAATGTTCTCCCTGATGCAGACGCCGGACACGTCCCGGCCCTGCCAGTTCTCCGGCCTGATGACGCTCGACTGCGACAGCGTGCTGTGCACGAGCTGGAGGCCGAAGTCCGCAGCGGCAGCGCGGAAGGAGATCGAGAACCAGGAGAAGTTCATCAGCTTTTTCAAAGTCGGCGTTCTTAACCGCGTCCTGAGCGGCAAGGACACCGCCTCTCTTGAGACCGGAGCCGGAGCCAAAGCTGCCCAGACCAACGTGGAAGAGCTGAGCGAAGTCATCAGCTCGCTCGACCGGACCGCCCAGGGCGAGTACACCCTGCGCCTGCTAGTGGCAGCCCGGAGCAGGGAGGAACTCCACAACACCGTTCCAGCCGTTCACCGCATCTTCGTGGACGCCCGGAGCCAGGTCATGGAGGAGACGCTGGGAAACCTGTCGTCGTTCTACACCATGTTTCCCGGCAACCAGCGATTCAACGTCTTTCCGCTATGGCTCGGAGAGGACCATCACGCCAGGCTTTCGCTCGCGTTCGCACCTCACATCGGCCACCCTGTTTCGGAAGACCTCGATTCCGAGTACCTGAATGTTTTCGAGACTCGCACCCGGACGCCCTTTTTCCAAGATGTGTATGTGAATGGCGTCCGCGTCATGCTGATTCTCGGGCCGACCGGCTCTGGTAAGTCGATCCATGGCAATAACCTGATTGCCTTCGAGCAGAAGTACGGCGGTTTTACTTACATCTTCGACATCGGCAGCAGCTATGAATCGGTGGTGGAGCTGTACGGTGGCCGCATCGACAAGGTTGGGAAGGACGGCCCGCGCGTCAACCCGTTCGCGCTGGAGCCGAACGACGACAACCTGCAATTCCTGCATGCGTTTTTGAAGCTGCTACTCACCAACGGCGGGGCGACGCTCTCGCCCGAAGACGAGGATACGGTGTTCGGCGCGGTGAAAGGTGTGTACCACCTTGACCGGCATCTGCGCCGGCTGTCCGCGATCATGCTGCCCAAGCACCTTCAGCGCTACCTTTCCAAGTGGATCGGCGACGGTCTCTACAACGCCGTGTTCGACAACGTAGAGGACAGCCTTTCGCTGGGACGGCTCCAATGCTTCGACTTCCAGGGCGTCACCGGCCAGCACGCCGATCTTGTGGAGCCGCTGATGGTGTGGCTGCTGCGCCGGATCAATGAAGTCCTGTTTGACCCCAAGAATCTCGGTGTTCCCAAGCACATCATGATCGAGGAGCTTTTCTCCTCCATGAAGAACTCGCAGCTCCTAGACGCTGCTCTGTCTTCCATCAAGACCGTCCGCAAGAACCTGGGCGGAGTGACACTCATCGGCCAGAGTGCGAATGACTTGGGCGCGAATGCAGACAGCATCGTGAACTCGTGCACATCGTTCCTTTTCCTGCCCGATGCGACGTTCAACCGGAAGTATTACGGCGAGCTTTTCAAACTCACGACCCAGCAGCTCGATTTGTTCGAGTCGCTGCGTGAGCGGGAAGCCCTGTATGTACGCCGCGACGGGCTCACCAAAGTGGTGACCCTGAATCTTGACAACCGCAGCTATGCCAAGTTCTCCACCCGCCCCAAGGACCGCGTACGCCGGTCGAAGCTGGTCGAGAAGTACGGCCTCACCGAAGGCATCGAGCGCTTCGCGAATGGAGAACAGGCGTAATGACGACCGCTTCCAAGAACATCCTCACCGCGCTCCTGCTCACCGGTTCCGCTACCGCGATCCCGGCCCTGAGTCAGACTGCAGCCACCACCAAGCCGCACATCCAGGCCAACGCGCCCCGGAGCGTCGTGATCGTCGATACCGAAACGCCGCCTGTCGTTCGGACCGGCCTGCTTCAGTCCACCCTCATCCTTCTGCCCGCCGAGGAGAAGGTTGCGACGGTGTTCGGAGGCGATACGTCGAGTTGGGTGTTTGATGGCGGGCATGTCGCCAGCCGGTTTATCTCCATCAAGCCCAAGGTGGCGAACAGCACGACGGACGTGCATATTGTGTCGGACCACGGCAATGAGTACACCCTGCAACTCCGCGAGGTTTCTGCCGACGCAGATCCTCACTACGACTCCAAGGTGTTCCTCTCGCCCGGCGACCAGGCTGCCAAGGAAAAGCTGGTGACCCTGCCGGTGTTCGTCCCTGCCGCCGAGCAGGAGAGCGCAGCTTACAAGGCGTTCTGGGATGCGCTCCGGGAAGGCCGGTTCACGACCGGCGAGTACAAGCGCGTCGCCAAGGGCGGGCGCGAGATATGGCTGCAAGCGACCTACAACC
>CALMAP010000159.1:19558-20583 GCA_937859825.1 uncultured Terriglobus sp.
TCGTCCCTGCCGCCGAGCTGGACAAAGTGAAGCGCGAAGCAGCCGAGGCCGAAGCGAAAGAGGCGACAGAGCGGAAGCAGGAGGAGGCCAAGGCCGAGAGCTACCGCAGCCAGTACCCCGGCCAGCTCCACTTCGATTACACGTGGGACCGCAAAAAGGCCGAGGCGCTTGGACTGCAGCAGGTATGGCGCGATGAGAAGTTCACCTATCTGCGCGGCAAGTTCCAGGAGACGCCAGTTCTATACGAGCTGAAGGATGGGAAGGGCAGCCTTATCAACTGGGATTACACGGACGGCCTCTACATGGTGCCGAAGATCGTCATGCAGGGCTATCTCACCATCGGCAAGCAGCGGGTGGATTTCAAACGCCAGGGGGTGAACTAGCCATGGCCGACGAAACCGTTCCTGTGATCGACCACAACCCGACCGTACCCACTCAGCCGCAAGCCGCAGCGCCGATGAAGACTTCGAAGCCTCTCCTCATTGGAGCCTGCGTCGTTGTGGGCGTGATCGGGATTGCGAACGTCGGCAATCTGGCCAGCGGCCATGCCAAGAACCAGCCTGTGAAGAGCAGCCTGCCGAGCAAGCCGGTGGTGTCCGACTCCAATCAGGTGAACTCTTTCCAAACCGCCCAGGCACGGCAGGCGCAGCACGATCAGGCCGAGTTGCTACGGCAGCAGGAGCTTGCGGCACAAGCGGCCATCCTCCAGCAGCAGCAAGAGACGCCCGGCCCGGAGTCAGCGAACGCTCCGGCCATGACTTCAGCCCAGCGCAAGGCCATGTACGGTTCCAACAACCCGAACGCACCGCAGAAGACCTCCGGTGTGTCGGAAGCTCAGGCTCAGGCCAAACAAAAGGTACTGGCGCGGGAGCAGCAGCACCAGCAGGCCCTTGCCAGTGACACGGTAGCCATCGACTTCTCCAGCTCCGCAGGGCAGGGAGGTACGCCCGGCAAAGCAAGCGGCGTCCTCACAGAGCGTGCGGATGGTCAGGATGTAGCCAGAGGAGACTCTGAGGCATCGCCAG
>CALMAP010000160.1:0-9087 GCA_937859825.1 uncultured Terriglobus sp.
GCTGGTAGGATGCAGCGACAGCAGGTCATCCACCTCGGTTCCAGTAACTACCCCCGTGACTGCCGCGGCCGTCACCGACGTGGACATTCTTAATTTCGCACTCAACCTGGAGTATCTCGAGGCGGAGTTTTACCTGCGCGCGGTCACCGGAACCGGGATCGGATCGGCTGATGGCGGCGGTGCCGCTGTTTCCGTAAAGTCCAGCCCGAAGGTAACGTTCTCCAACAGCTTTTATCAGCAGTTCGCCTTTGAGCTGGCGCAGACGGAGCTGCAGCATGTGCGCGCGATTCGAGCCACGATCACGTCGTTGAGCGGCACTCCGGTTGCGGCTCCCTCGCTGGACATCATGGCTTCGTTTAACACCATTGGCGTACTCGCCGGTCTTCCGTCCTTCGATCCCTTTGCCAGCGACCTGAACTACTTCGTAGGCGCAGCCGCTCTGGAAGAGGTAGGGGTGACTGCATATACCGGCGCTGCTCGGCTGATCACTGCAACCGCGGTACTCGATGCGGCTGCAGGCATTCAGGCTGCGGAGGCTTACCACGCAGGTGCGATCCGCACGATTCTGGCTGCATCCGGTTCGTCTACCGCCGTCGCCAACTACAACGGCGTGCTTAGCGTATTGAACAAGCTGGATACAGGAAATCACACGACCAACCTGTCTATTGGCAATGCCACGACCGCTAGTTCTATCGTCTCGGCCGACAGCAATGCGATCGGCTTTGCCCGCACGACCGACCAGGTCCTGCATATCGCCTATGCCACCATGGCCGGAAACCTGGCCACCTTCGGCGGCTTCTTCCCCTCCGGCGTCAACGGCACCATTCGTCAGCCCGCTGCTTAAGCACATCGACAAAGAGAGAAAAGACCATGGCAACACTGGAAACACAGAAACTCGACGCAATCATCGCCAGCCGTCGCTCGATGCTGATGGGAGCTGGCGCACTCGCCGCTGCCTCGCTCGTGGGCGGCAGCAAAGAAGCAGCGGCAGCCGTTCCGGCCGCACCCACCGACATACAGATTCTTAACTTCGCCCTGAACCTCGAATATCTTGAGGCGCAGTTCTACACCATCGCGACTGAGGGTGTAACCGCGGACAAGTCCACCAAGGGTAGCCCCATTGCCCTGCCTACCGGCAGCGGGACTGTCACTTTCCGTGCTGGAGCGAAGACGACCTTTACCAGTGCCGCAGTTTCGGCTTATGCGATCGAAACTGCTCTCGAAGAGCGCAAGCACGTGCTGTTCCTTCAGTCCGCGCTTCCAACGGCTGCCTTGGCGCAGCAGAACATCTAGCTTCAGTCCACCTTTACGACTCTGGTCGGACTGTTGGGTGATTCTGGCTTTGATCCCTTCACGACCGACCTGAACTTCCTTCTGGGTGCCTACATCTTTGAGGATGTGGGTGTGACCGCCTACCACGGCGGCGCGCTCTTCATCACCAACAAGGGCAAGGCTGGCCAGCCAGCGGATTACCTGACGCCGGCAGCCGGCATTCACGCTGTCGAGGCCTACCATGCCGGCTTGATTCGTACGATTCTGGCGCAGGTAGATGCGGGCATCTTCTCCCTTGGCGCGGGCAATCCAGGCATGGGCCAGGCAGTCAATCTTGCCAATGGCATCAGCAATCTGCGCGCCACGCTGGACGGTACGGTGGGCACGGCACCCACCGATACCGCAGGCCTGACCGGGCAGGATGACTTCGGTCTTTCCACCTATTCCGTACCCACAAATGGCACAACCGGAACGGCATCGCGCATCCTGGACCAGGGCCGCACCACCTCACCTTCCTACAGCAACTTCATTGCATTCCATCGCACCTTCCAGCAGGTACTTAACATCGTCTATGGAAGCGCCACGGGCGCAACCAGCGCAAATAGCTTCTTCCCGAACGGCATGAACGGCGACATCAAGTAACACTCTGCTTGCAAAAGAAGAGAGGCAGCCGATGGCTGCCTCTCTTTTTGCTTTTTGAAGATGCTACAGCGGAGACACGTCAGACGCCTGCCAGCCCTTCGGTCCCTTGATCACGTTGAACTGCACCGCCTGGCCTTCCTGCAGGCTCTTGAAGCCGTTCGTCTTGATTGCGGAATAGTGAACAAACACGTCCTCACCATTTTCGCGGCTTACAAATCCGAACCCCTTCGCGTCGTTGAACCACTTTACCGTTCCCTGCTCCATACGCCTTGCCGAGCCTCACCTTGGAAGAAAATATCTTGAACACGCAGACAGAAATCCTGCCGCGGATGCGGCGGGGGATCACCTCTGTCTTTGGATCGATTGCGCCTACTTTAGCACATGAAGACCGGCCAGATGAACGGATTTCTACGGTCTCACGAAGGGTAAGCGGTAACGTAGCCGCACTTGTGGATTGTGGAATCTGGTTTGAATCGGACCTGCACGTTACTTGCGAGCGGCTTCTAGCAGCGCGGCAACTCTGGCAATTACCGCGTCGAGCGACAACTCAGTGGTATCAATCACCATGGCGTCAGGTGAAGGCTTCAGAGGGCTCGCCTCCCGCGTGCGGTCGCGAGCGTCCCGCTCTGCAATCTCACGCGTAATCTGCTCTTTCGACTCTCCGGCCGAGGGGCTGCCCTGCTGCTGGAACCGGCGATCGCCTCGCGCCTCAACGGACGCATCCAGAAACACCTTGACCTTTGCCTGCGGGAAAACAACCGTGCCGATGTCCCGGCCTTCCATTACGACACCCGACGGGGCACGCAACCCCATGGAACGCTGCTCCGCTACCATCCACGTCCGCACTGCCGGATGGACTGAAACGTGCGAGGCTGCCGCGGTGACTTCCGGCGTTCGCAGCAGGTCGGTAACATCGGTCCCATCCAGCAGGACGCGATTCCCCGCAGAACCGGGCTCAAGATGGATGATGGTTTCCCCCGTGAGAGCGGTCATCGCAGTTGCATCGTCAAGCGTGGTGCCGTGCTGCAACGCCTTCCAGGCCAGGGCGCGATACATGGCACCTGTTTCGAGATTCAGCAGACCAAACTGCTTTGCCAGCGCCGCCGCGACAGTACTCTTCCCGGAACCCGCTGGGCCATCAATGGCAACAATCATGGGAGAAGACAGCGCGGGTTCGGCAGAGGGTTGGTCAGGCATGCTCCTATTCTTAACCCACAAGCCGTGCGCAAATAAGAGGGTGCCGCAATCGCGGCACCCTCTTGTTAAGTAAGTGTCAGTCAACTATTCTGGGCGGCGCTTCGGCACTCCGCCACGTGCCGGGCCACGGCCAGGGCCACGGAACGCCGGCTTTGCTCCCGGACGGCCAAAGCCGCCAGCCTTACCGGCACGGTCGCGACCAAAACCGGAGCCCCCGAACTTGGAACCACCCGGGCCTGCGGAGTGCGCGCCCGACTGAAACGAAGGACGGCCCTCGCCGGGTTCGCCGGAGAAGCGGTCCCGCTGCGGACGGTCACCACCGAAAGCGGGACGGCCACCAAAACCACCACCTCCAAACGGCTTGCGGCCAAACCCACCACCGGAAGGACGGCCTTCGCCGCCCTCGCGAGGAGTGAAGGGACGGTCACCACGCGGTGCGAAGGGACGGCGCTCGCCACCCTCACGCGGCGTGAAGGGACGATCCCCACGGGGAGGAAACGGACGCCGATCGCCACCATCGCGAGGCGTAAACGGACGATCTTCACGCGGTGTGAAGGGACGGCGCTCCCCACCCTCGCGCGGTGAGAAAGGGCGATCCCCACGGGGCGCGAAGGAGCCGCGATCTCCTCCATCACGGGGCGTAAACGGACGGTCGCCACGAGGTGGGAAGGGCCGACGGTCCCCGCCTTCGCGTGGCTGAAAAGCGCGATCCCCACGGGGAGTGAAGGGTCGACGCTCTCCACCTTCACGAGGTGCGAACGGCCTGCGTTCGCCTCCCTCACGCGGCGTGAATGGACGATCGCTACGTGGTGTGAAGGGGCGCCGCTCGCCTCCCTCACGGGGCGTAAACGGACGATCTCCACGCGGTGCGAAGGGCCTGCGCTCCCCACCCTCGCGGGGCTGGAAAGGACGGTCGCCACGGGGCGTAAAGGGCCGACGGTCGCCACCTTCGCGCGGTGCAAATCCACCCTCACGTGGAGCAAAACCACGACGGTCCCCGCCGTCACGCGGTGTGAATGGACGCGCCGGGCGGCTTGCCCGCTCCTCGTCCCAGGGACGCGCAAATGACGAGCGCTCGGAACCGCCCTGCGGACGATCACTACCACCCTGTTCGTCGCGGCGCTGAAAAGGACGGCGTTCGCGATCATTCGGACCATTGCCGTCACCAAAGGCGCGACGCTGACCGAAAGACGGCCGCACACCGCGGGCAAAGGCCGGGCGGTCACCGCTACCGAATCCAGGACGGCCACCCCGCTCACCAGCACTGCGGGCAGCGGCAGGGCGCCGGGCCGGGTAATCGCCTGGGCGCGCTGCGTCGCGTGTTGCGCGCTCGTTCATCTCGGCTCGGCGGTCGTCCACCTCATAGCGCGAACGCTGTGGACGCTGCTCGACGGCTTCCGTCGTGTCAGCAGGGAACTCAGGCAAAGCACCGGTAATGTGCAGCAGCGTCTTGCCTTCTACAACCAGCGGCTCCAGTTGCCGTGATGCGGAAAGTCCATTCACCACCTCACGCACGCGCGAACGTGCCGAAAGTGGCGAAAGGAAGTTCTCCATCTCATCGGTGGTTGCGGCAATGGTCTGCGCAAGATAAAGCGACAGCAGCGCGCTTAACGCGGTTGGCTGACCGGCGTTGGCACCAGCCTTCATGTGCCGCAGAAAACGCGTCGTGGTAACTTCCCACTTTGCGGGGCGGCCTTCTGCATCGGGCAGCGGCAGCACACGCTGAATGGCCCACAACTCGGACAAAGCGCGCAGCGCGGCAGAGTCGGTGATGCCATTGCCGAGCTTGACAGAGAGCTCATGGGGGGCCAGGCCGCCCTGCTCGCGCAGCACCTCGTATGCCTTGACGGCAAGCGGCGAGACGCGCGTTGGCCCGGTGGTTGCAGGCTCGCTCTTCCAGTTCTTGTCGCCCCGCAGGGTATAGACAAACGAAAACGCGGAAGCGGAAACGACATAATCAGGTTCGCCCGTGGCCGACCCCAGCAGGTTCAGCGGCACCACGGAGCCATCTTCCACCAGACGCGCCAGTGTGCGATGCACCATCTCCCGGTCTTCGGGGGTAAAGCCGTTTACCGGTTGCGCCGCAGGCTCGGAGACTGCAGCTTCCCCATCATGCAGATCGTTGGGAACGGGGTTGCCCTGCGCGTGAATCTGGTCCTCTTCGGCGATTTCATCGCCCTCGTCCTCCGCAAACTCGTCATCGTCGGAGAGCATGGTTTCGCGGTCGCTCGGGATATTGCCGTCGCCGGAGAGCATCGCCTCGTCACCCTCGTCGGTGGCGGGCTCGTCCTCGTCATCTTCCAGAGAATCGTCATCCTCTCCGTCCGAGGCGTCGTCATCCCTGTCCTCAAACTCTTCGTCTTCCTCGTCTTCAGCCAACTCGTCATCTTCCGACTCGGGCTCGTCCGCTTCGAACTCGTCGTCTTCATCGTTCGCGACGGCGGCAGCGCCCTGCGCCTTGGGCGCATTCGGCACCCATCCGTTTTCAGGACGGCCAAGCACAGCTTCGGCGAAACTGGGTGCGGGCGATGCGAATTGCGGGTGCGGGTAGACCGGCACAAGACCGGCTTCGTTGATCCATTCGCGCACACTGTCAAAGGTGCGCAGCGCTTTGCCGTCCTGGTGCCAAAGCGCCTTGCGCGCCAGGTCTAATTGTCTCGGGGTTACGTTCTCTTGGGTTGCCATAGGGCAGGCCTTTCAGGCGAGCCATGTCCAGCGCACGGTGTGATCCTGCTGGACATGTCGCTTCGGTTGGGGCGAACGTCTCAAACCTGGGGACCTACCCCACAGGCAACGTACGCCGATCATGCAGTGCCGGTGCCCTGCGGAGACTACCCGCACGCCCGTCTGCGAATTTCATTCGTTGGATGGGGAATGCCGCCTTGCGGCAACCTCTGCCGCATCGTATTCCTCTCGCCAGGGGAGTCCGCCCCGCCGAAGCTACAGTGCCGGGCACCCACAGCATGCTGTCGTGGATGGAAGCCGGTCAGCGTTGCAGGCCTAGAGACAACCTAGATGCGCTGGAACGCCCGCTGAATCTCCTTATGAGAATACCGCAAAGCGATGGGACGGCCATGCGGGCAGGCCATGGGGTTCTCCGTTTTGCCGAGTTCGTCCAGCAGCCACTGCAATTTTGTACTGTCCAGCGGCATATTGATCTTGACTGCGGCGTGGCACGCGATCGAGGCCGCAATGCGCCGCCGCCGCGCCTCGAAGTTGTCGGCCTGCGGGGCATCATCTTCCACCTGCAAAAGCTCGGCAAGCGCAAGCTCCAGCTCTTTGCCCTCCAGTCCCACCGGCGCAGCCTTGACCGCCAGCGTGCGCGGGCCGAAGGGCTCCGCCTCGAAACCGTTGCGGGCAAGCTCGTCCGCCATGCCGGCAAAGTTCGCCATCTGCGCAGGCAGCAGGTCCACCAGCAGGGGCATCAGCAGGCGCTGCCGCTGCACGCGCTCCACCTGCCGCTCTCGCATGACCTTCTCAAACAGAATGCGCTCATGCGCCACGTGCTGGTCGATGATCCAGAGCCCCTCTTCGTTCACCGCGAGAATGAATGAGTTCTGCACCTGCCCCAGGGGGCGAAGGCCGCCAAGGCCGTTCAGGTTGGCCGTGTCCTCGATGCGGTCTGCCACGGGTGCGTACTGGACCGTGCCGCGTGGCAAGTGGGTGGCACCATGTGGGTCGTACCCCCGAAGAACTGTTGTTTCGACCGGAGCGGAGCGCAGTGGAGAAACCTGCTGCTCTTCTCCAGCAGTAAACCGGCTCGCGGGAGACCCGCCAAACTCACTCGCCGCCAGCAGCGGGTCATAGTCTGCGGAGTGCGGCTGTTCAGAAAATGCCAGCCTGCCCGGAATTGCGGGTAGCGGCCTCTCCTTGAGCGAGAACTCCGTAACGTCCGACGGATCCAATCCGTCGCTCACGCGCGCTGCTTCGGCTCGTTCCTCCTGCGCTATTGCCTCGCGAACCTGGTGCTCGCTCCACGGAGCATCACTGCCCGGCCCGGGCCCACGCAGGATAGGATCGAGTTCAACGCCGTCGTTGCGGCCGTTCAGAAAGTTATCGCCAGCCTGCGCGACGCCCGGCCCCGCGGCAGCGCCGAAGCCTAGAGCCGAGACGAAGCTGGCAGCCGGACGCGCCTTCATGACCGTGTTGCGTACCGCATCGCGTACGAAGTCGTGCACGAAGCTGGACTGCCGGAAGCGGACCTCCGTCTTGGCCGGATGCACATTCACATCCACTTCGGCGGGCGGCATCTCCAGGAACAGCAGCACCACCGGAAACGAAGTAGACGGCAGGATATTGCGGTACGCCTCGGTGAGCGCGTGCAGAATTAGCCGGTCGCGCACCTGGCGGCCGTTGACGAAGACATAGATGGAACCGCGGTTCAGCTTTTGCAGCTCCGGCTTGGAGACAAAGCCGCGCAACCGCAGGAAGCCGGGTTCCGGTGCCTCGTAGTCCGCCTCGCGACGCCACGGCGGCGGCTCCGGCAGACCAAGGCGCGCGAAGTCGATCTCCGCCGCGCACGGCAGCATGTCCCGGGAGACGTCCTGCCCGAGGATCTGGAAGAGCCGCTCGCTGCCATCGCGCACGGCGGGCGCGACCAGCAGCGCATTCGTCGCACTGTGCAGTTCAAAGTGCTTCTCAGGATGCGCCAGCGCGTAGTGCGTGACCAGCGCGGCAATGTGGCTCAACTCCGTAGGCTCGCTTTTGAGGAACTTGCGGCGCGCCGGAACGTTGAAGAACAGGTCCCTGATGGCAATGGTTGTGCCCGCGGGCGCGCCTGTGTCCTCCACGCGCGTCATCTTTCCGCCCACGATTTCGATGCGGGTGCCGACCTCGTCCTCCGCCGCGCGCGTGTCCAGTTCCACCCGCGCCACCGACGCGATGGACGGCAACGCTTCGCCACGGAAACCAAGCGTGCTGATGTGCAGGAGGTCGTCCGCGGTGCGCAACTTGCTGGTGGCATGGCGCTCAAAGGCAAGCATCGCGTCGTCGCGGCTCATGCCGCAGCCATTGTCCACAATGCGAATCAGCTTGCGGCCGCCGCCCTCCACCTCAACCCGGATGCGCGTGGCCCCGGCGTCGACGGCATTCTCCAGCAGTTCCTTCACCACGGACGCAGGCCGCTCCACCACCTCGCCCGCGGCGATCTGGTTCGCAACCTGGTCGGAAAGTACGCGGATGCGGCCCATGGCTCCGATTCTACCGGGCAGGTCATGCCCTACGGTCGGCTCTCACTGACAAGCCGGCTGCGCTCCAACCTTTACTTACGAGAAGGCGACTTATTAGGACAGATCGTTCCTGGCATTCGAAGGTCTTGAGTTGCCACCTTCAACGACTCTGCGATGCCGCCGAGACAGGTCTTCTGTAATTGATGCTTATTTGGCGCAAGCAGCCAGCATTTGATCGACTATAGCGCTGCCGTCCTGCAATCTTTTGAGACACGTCGCGCGGTATTCAGCAGGAACGTTCTCACAGGATTTAGCGCTGTTAGCCATCTCCTTCTTGCCGGCGGCGAGTTCGGCGCACTCCTCGGGATTTGGCTTCGGCGGCGTGGCCCGAGAGGCTTCGGCAAGCTGGGCGGCGCTGCAGGGTCCGTCGTAATGGACTATGGAGTGCGCGGACATTTCGATGGTGGCAACTCTTGAGACCGTATCGATGGTAAAGCTCTTGTCATCGAGAGCGGTCATCGTGCTGTGGATGGTCTGGACGCCCGAGCCGAGTTTGCAGGTCTGTTCATCTTCGGCAAGCTTCTCTTCATCATGCAGAATTCGCATGGTGCAATCCTGCATGACGGCTGCGGTGTTTGCCACGTGGATGGCCGCTGCGACCTGAGCCGGGTTGGGGGGAGCGGTGCAGGTGGTTTCAGTGATCGGCGCGCTGGGAGGCAAGCCGCTGGTCTTCCCCTCCAGCTTGGTTGTATACTGGCCGGTGGGATAACGATGAAAGTGATGGAAAACAGCGGCACCCTGCTGGGCT
>CALMAP010000160.1:9097-12042 GCA_937859825.1 uncultured Terriglobus sp.
CGGGAAGAGCGAGGAGTAGAAACACGGTGCAGGCTTGGCGACAAGTGTCCATAAGGATAAGTGTAGCGACTTGAGGCTTTCTTGGGGCTTCTGGTAAGACCACCGACTACAAGGACGGTCAATGAGGCTAGTGTTACGGCAGGGTTCATTTGCGAGCAATCAGTACCCATAAGCGCCGTTCTCGTGATCAATGTCACGAAACCACGTTCTTCGTATTTTCCAGCTTCATTCCTTGGGACATGAAGTGAATCTGCCGGGCCAAGCCTTTTTGGGTGTTGGCCGCATGCGGAAGACCAGTTCACCTCCTTACCAACTTTCAGGTGTGTGCAGCGCTGTCCGCAACAGCAGCCCGACCTGAGGCATCTCACCGCACGTTACGCAAGGAGCAAAACATGGACAAGTTCAGCATCTGGGCCGAGGTTAAGGCCAAGGCAGGCAAAGAACAGCAGGTTGAGGACTTCCTGAAATCGGCGCAGGCACTCGCCGAGGCTGAGCCCGGCACAACGACTTGGTACGCGCTGAAGATGAGCTCGAACAGCTTCGGCATCTTCGATACCTTTGCCGATGAAGAAGCCCGCAAGGCACACCTGAGCGGCGAGATTGCCAAGGCACTGTTTAGCGAAGAGACAAAGCAACTGCTCGACGGTGAACCGAAGATTATGCAGGCGGAGATCCTCGCTGTAAAAATCCCTGCCTAATTCAAGCGAGAAGAGACACATGGAAGCCTGGGCTCTACGTGACCCGGGCTTCAGTTCGTTTGGGAGAGGGGACCGCTCTCCTTTGAGACCGCCCAGCGCTTGTTGGGTGCGGGTCCCATGACAAACCGCAGATCGCCGCCAGCCACGATGTCCTCCTGCGTAAGGTAGGTGTGGTCGATGCTTTTCCCGTTCAGCGAGACGGATTGCACATACCCATTGCTTTCGCTCAGGCCATCCGCAACGATGTGCAACCGCTTGCCGTTCCCGAGCTGCAAATCGATGGACCGCGCGAAGGGCCGCCCAATCACATACTGGTTCGATGCCGGCGCGACGGGGTAGAAGCCCATCGCCGTGAACAGCAGCCATGCCGACATCTGGCCAAGATCGTCGTTGCCGACAAGGCCATCCGGCGTGGGCTTGTACTGCGACTGTACGATCTGCGCGAGCCGTTCCTGCGTGCGCCACGGCTGCCCGGCGTAGCTGTAGAGATAGGCCAGGTGGTGGCTCGGTTCGTTACCGTGTATGTACTGGCCGATCATGCCGGAGATGTCTTCGACGTCGGCGTACTCCTTCGGATCGACCTTCTGGTCGAAGACCTCGTCGAGCTTCTTGATAAGCGCCGCGTCGCCGCCCAGCAGGCGGATCATGCCTGCCTCGTCCTGCGGCTCGTACCAGCTATATTGCCAGGCGTTGCCCTCGGTAAAGCCGCTGCCCGCGCCTGCCTTCGACGGGTTGAAGGGCTCACGCCAGCTACCGTCCGCGAGGCGTGGACGCACGAAGCCTGCCTTGGAATCGAAGACGTTCTTCCAGTTCTTCGACCGTTTCCCGAAACGATTTGCAATGTCGGTGCGGCCAAGCTTTCGCGCGGCCTGCGCGATGCACCAGTCGTCGTAGGCGTACTCGATGGTTTGCGAGACGGACTCGTCGTGCGATCCCGGCGCGCCACCATCGATCGGCACATAACCCTTGTCTATGTACTCGCCCAGGTGGCCGTAGGGGCGGTAGTCCGCGCTTGCCACCATTGCGTTCAGCGCGGCATTCGCGTCGAAGCCGGAGCTCTCCTTCGCCGGCTTGTCGAAGCCCTTCAGAATCGCGTCGGCAATGATCGGCACGGCGTGGTAGCCGATCATGCACCACGTCTCGATACCCGCGAACTGCCACACCGGCAGGATGCCAAAAGGACTCTGCTGCTGCGAAGCAAGCATGGAGCGCACCAGGTCGGTGGTGCGCTTGGGCGGCTGCAGCAGCGTCATCAGCGGCTGCTCCGCGCGATAGGTGTCCCACAACGAAAGCGACGAGACGAAGTCGAAACCGCTCGCCCCTCGCGGAGCATGATGCACCTGTAGATCCGGGCTGCGGTAGTCGCCGTTCGCGTCCATGGCGACGCTGGGTGCCAGCAGCGCGTGGTAGAGCGCGGTGTACAGATTGCGCCGCATGGATTCGTCCGCGTCGATCTGCATCACGTTGAGCGCCTGTGTCCACTGCTTCCGCACAACGGCACGTACCGCCTCGAAGTCGAAGCCGGGTACCTCGGCATCCATGTTGGCGATGGCGTTGTCTTCGCTTACGTTCGAGAGCGCCACCTTGACGACGACTCCCTGCTTCGATTCGACGTTTTTCGAAGTGTCGAAATCGACGACACCGATGAGGCCTCGCCCTTCGATAGCCTGCGTGTTCTCCGGCGTGTCGCCTGGCGTTTTGAAGCCGCGATACAGCACCGGCTGGTCTTCGCGGTCATACAGGTGCGTCGCACTTAACGGTGCGGAGAACCGCATCGCAAAGTAGAGTTGCCGCCCCGGCGCCCATCCGCGAGTCTCGCGCATGCCGGTGACGGTCGTGTCGCCGTGCTCGTCTCTGCGGATGCGCAGCCGCGACCACAGCACCTTGCCGGGGTAGTTGTAGATGCTGGAGCGCAGATCGATCAGCAGGTGCGCCGGCTTGCCCGCCGGAAACGTGTAGCGGTGCACGCCGACGCGAGTAGTCGCCGAAAGTTCCACACGCACGCCGTAGTCGTCGAGCGTGACGGCATAGTAGCCGGGCATCGCCGTCTCGCTTCCATGGGAGAAGCGCGAGCGATAGCCGCTGCCCGGCCTGTCGATCTCTCCCGGCTCCAGCCGCACATCTCCGCTGATGGGCTGCACCAGCACGTCGCCCAGGTCGGAGTGTCCCGCACCGGAAAAGTGCGTGTGCGAGAAGCCGAGGATGGTCGTGTCCGCGTAGCTGTATCCGGCCGCCCACTTGTAGCTC
>CALMAP010000160.1:12052-32385 GCA_937859825.1 uncultured Terriglobus sp.
GCCACCACGGCCATGAAGCTCTCGATGGCGAAGACTTTGAGGTAGCCGCCGAGCCTCAGCTGCTCCAGCACGTCCATCAGATCGCCGACGCCCGTTCCCGAAAGATGATTGTGCGAGAAGCCGAGGAGACTCGCGTCGTCGTAATGATAGCCCGAGCACGCATCCCACCGGCTATTGTCGGTGTCGGGCCCAAGTTGCACCATGCCGAACGGCACCGTTGCACCGGGAAAGGTATGGCCCTCTGGCCCGGTGCCGATGAATGGATCGACGCTGTCGTAGGCGCTTGCTGCTGGACGGTTGGATTGAGTTTGCGCGACAGAGACACCGGCGCATGAGCCGAAGAACACAAGGATAAGAGCAAGCCTGCAGCACGCAGTCCAAAGCAATCGCATGCTGATGTTGTATCAAGCGGCTGCGGTCCGTGGCTTGCACTCTTAACTTGTAATGGAGGATGCGAAAGCAAAGTGTCATCCTGAGCGAAGTGAAGGACCGTTGTTCTTCACTTCGCCGCCAGGACCTGATGAAGAAGAAGCGCTTCAAGAACAAGCGGATTCCTTTGCTACGTTACGGGATGACAAACAGATAGGAATGTAAGTGAGACTGGGGACAGGCAAAGCACAAAACGCGACTAACCGTGCAGCACCCGTTCCACCACCTGCTCGAATTCCTCTGCTCGTCGCGCCGCCGTGTGCTTTGCCAGCGTACGTGCCTGCGCCGCCTCACCCATGCGCCGCGCGTCGGCTTCGCTCATGTTCGTGAGCATGCGCACCACCTCGTCCGCGGTGCTGGCCAGCACAATATCCACGCCTGGCGTAAAAAACTCCTCCAGCCCAGGCCAGGTGTCGCTGATTAAGGGAGCTGCGCAGGCAGACGCTTCAAACAGCCGTACCGAAGGCGAGTAGCCGGCGGCCACCATGTCTGCCCTGGTCAGGTTCAGGACGAAGCGAGAGGACGAGTAGAGCGCGGCGTGGTCTGAGGGCGGCAGGTGGGGATGCGTGACCACGTTCGAGCTCCACGGCGTGTCTGCCGGGTACATGGGCCCGGCAACAAGAAAGCGCTCCATTGACAACTGGGCCGCGGGAGCGTTCAGCAGGTCCATTAACTTCGGCTGGCGGTCAGCGGCGTACGTTCCCAGATAGCTCAGCGCGCAGGCAAACTCCTTTTTGACCGGGGTGCGGTGGTACAGCTCCGGGTCGACAGAACAATAAAACGGCACGACCATGGGCGAGCCGAAGCTCTGCTCAATCTCTCGCAGCACCGGGCCACCGGTGAACGAAAGGTACGCCGCATAAAGCGGGATGTCCTGGGCACGCAGATACTCGCACTGCCCATGCAGCCGAAGCGCGGCGAGCGTAATTGGAGTGTCGATGTCATAGAAGAGCAGCGGCGCCTTGCAATCCTGCTTCAGCATCACTGTCGCGGCAATTGCATCCGGGAAGTAGGAGCCGACCAGAACGGCGTCCGCATCATGGGCTGTGTGCTTTGTTGCCAACGCACCATCCTGCTGCCAATCCGTGTATAGCCGCAAATCGACGTACGGAGGCTTCGGCAGGTCACGGTTCGACCGGTACCATTCCACGTCTTTCTCAAAAAAGACAATGGTGTGCCCGCGCCGGTGAAGCTCCCGGCAGAGCGCACGAAAGGTAGTGGCGTGTCCGTTGCCCCAGGACGAGGTAATGGACAGCCCAAGCATCACAATCTTCATCGAGCTTCATTGTAGAAGCTAACGAGGACGTCAGAGAATACTACCGGCTCGCCATCATCTCCCGGATTGCCGCATCGGCCTGGGCTGCGCGTTGCGCGTAGGTGTGGTCGCGCAACGCACGCGTATAGAACGCCTGACCGATGCGTTTCGTCGCCGCGGCATTGTGTGTGCGTAGCTGACGAACGACGTCCCCAGCATTGCGCACCACAAGAATTTCCTCGTCCGGCTGGAAGCAGTCGTCCAGCCCTGGCCATTCGTCGCACAACATGCAGGCGGCGGCACCCGCTGCTTCGAAGACCCGCGTCGGAGGCGAGAAGCCACTGTTCGCCATGCTTGCTCGGTTGATGTTCAGCACCGTGCGCGCGGAGCAGTTCAACACGTTATGCTGCGCCGTGGGTACGTGGCCGATGTAGCGCACGTTGGGCGGCATTGGCTTGTCGCCCCAGCCCTCGCCGCCGAGGAGGAACTGCTGCTCCGGCGCGAGTTCCGCCGCGCGAAGAAACAGTTCCTCCACACGCGCTTCGCGGTCGGGCAGGCGATTGCCCAAAAAGGCAAGGTCGCAGGCGTACTTCGCATCTGGTTCGACGGGGTGGTGCGTCTCAGGATCGAGGCCGTTGTAGGCCTGCAGGTATTTCTTCGCGCGGTAGCGCTCAAAACCCTCTTTGCAGACCGGTCCGCCGCCATAGCTGAAGACCGCATCCAGCCTCGGCACCACGGCGCGAAAGCTGTCGTTCGGATCGGCGTCCATGCGCGCCAGCGTCGCGGGCGAATCCACGTCCCAGTACACGGCGAGAGCGCGCGGCTGCGCCTCCAAAATCAGCGACTCCGTCAGTGCATCGTCAACGCCAATGCCGGAGTGCTTCACCACCACATCAGCCTTGCGCGCCTCTTCAAAGACCTCGGCGAGCGTAGGCAGTGTGTCGTAGTCCGGGCCGTGACCGAAGTCGCCTTCGCCACCCACCGGTTTATACGTGACCAGCTTCGCGAACGTCAGGTCCACATCGTCCTTGTGCGTCTGCCGGCCGTAAGCATCGGGCTCGGCAAAGGTGATGTCGTAGCCGAGCCGTGCCAGGTACTTATAGCAACCGCGGTAGTAGGTGGCCGCGCCGTTCCAGTAGCTGGAGACGAGCGAGGAGCCGAATGCGTAGATCTTCAACCGAGTACTTCCTTTTCCAGAATGCGGGTTAACTGCGCCGCGCGGTGCGCGCAGGTATGCTTTGCCAGCACCGTCGTCAACCCGCGCTCCACCTGCTCCTGCGCGAAGCCGGGATCGTCCAGCATCCTGCGCATAGCCGCCTCGGCTTCGGCCCCGCTGCGCACGAAGGTGAAATCTCCTTCGCGGAAGAGTTCCTCCGTATCCTGCCAGGGCGCGCTCAGTAGCGGGATACCGCTGGCCAGTGCCTCGAAGACGCGGATGGTGGGGATGCCTTGCATCGCGCCGCTGTATTGCTGGCGCGGCACGTGCATGGTCATCCGGCTGCGCGCGTAGACCTCCGGCGCGGCCAGATTGGGCAGGTAGCCGCCGTAGCGGATGTCGGCGTTGCGCAATGCCTCCACACCGTCTTCCGGATAACGCACTCCATAGATGGTTGCGTGAAAGTGCTCAGTACCGAGGTCCTTTCGCAAAGCTGCAGCCGGGCCGATCAAGAACTCACGCAGTTCCGCGGAGCGCTCGCCCTCGCCCCAGTTTCCAACCCACACCAGATCGTTTTCGAATGAGCCAGCCTCACGCGGATAGAAGACCGTCGTGTCCGCAGCCTCGTGAAACGTCCAGCAGGCCGTGATACCAAAGCGCTCCTTGTAGATCTGCGTGAGCGCGTCGCCAAAGGCGAGCACGCCATCGAACTCGTCTACCCGCAATGCGCGAATCGACTCGGGTGACGATGACGCCCGGTGGTGCGTGTCATGGAAGAGGGCGCGAAATCCAAGCTCCGCGCGAAGCCCGAGGATCAGGGCGATCAGGGCAGGCTCGTTCCATTCATGCACGATCACCGCGTCCACACCGTGCAGCGTACGCCGCATCTCCGCCTGAGGGTCGGTGTCTGCCGGATCGTACAGGCGCAGGTCGATCTCCGGATAGACTTCGTTGAACTGCGCGAGCGAGGCCTCGCCGTTCGGTTCCGTCAACAGGTTGGTTATGCTCCAGGACGCGACAGGTTCGTAGACCGTTACCGTGTGGCCGAGCGCCACCATCTCGCGCACCAGACCCCGCAGAAAATGGGCGTTGCCGTTATTCCAGTCGGAACGCAGCGTGTGCAGAAAAAATGCAAGTTTAAGCAAACGACATACTCCGGGGAAGCGAAGCGCCAGAACACCACCTATCCATCTGTGCCTGCCAGCTTGCGATAGAGCGAAAGATAGCGCCGGGTCATCTGCTCTCGCGTATACAGGGATCGCGCACGCATCAGCGCCTTGCTTTCCATGTCGTGCAGCAGCTCGCTCTGATTCGCAAGGTGATCCAGGGCAGCCTTTAATTCCAGGGCGCTGCTGAAGTACACCGCCGCTCCGCCCCACACCTCACGCTGCGAGGGAATATCGCGCGCCACGATCGCGCAGCCACACTGCGCCGCCTCGACCGCGGAAAGGCCAAACGGCTCATACGCCGAGGTCACAAGATAGACAGAGGATTCCGCAAACAAACCCAGCGTCGCCGCCTCGCTCAACTGCCCTAGCAACACACGCCGCCGCAGCCGGTCGGCCTGGTAGCTGGCATTGGGCGAAGCCGTCTCGCCCGCAATTAGCACCGGCATGGGGCTGAAGAAATCTTCCAGCACGGCCATGCCCTTGGCTTCGTCCCACACGCGGCCAGCGGTCACAGCCTGCAGCTTCTTGGCTGCGCGCGGCGCTTCGACGCTGCGCCCGTTGGCAATGACCTCGGAGCGCGGCTGCGTTCCGAACCCAATCTGTAAATCGGCCAGCATCGCCGCAGTAGGTGCGACCACGACGTCCGCGCCCTTGAGTCCCGCAGTAACCAGAGCCACATAGGTGTCCAGCCACTCCGAAGCGGCAAACTCCCCCGGCGCGCGCAGCGCACGCGCCCACGACAGCACATCGGAGTGCGCTACCACGACCTTTGGACAGGGCAACGGCAAGGCACCGAAGCAGAACTGGTTCGTGTGCAGAAGGTCCATGCGGAAAGAACGCGCCAGCCTCATTAGAAGCGGCTCGGCGTACACATAGGACTTCAGATTGTCCTGCTGCCACTCCAGCGGCAGGGTGGTGGTCTCAAACGTGAAGCGCTTGCCGTAACGGGCACGCATGGCCTGCAGCCACGCTATCTGCTCCACCGACTGCGGACCGCCGAAGGTGACCAGCAAAATGCAGGTGGCGGCATCCTCTTCGAGCAGACCGGCAGAGAGTTCTCGTGTGTACGTCCAAACCCCACCGACCGTGTCGGTCGTCATCAGGATGCGCATGCGATCACTCTACCGGTACGCCAGTTCCAGTTCTTTCAGCGGAACAGGCTGCTGGTCCTGAATGTCGGAAAAACCTTTGTCTGCAAAGAGGCCCAGATAGAATTCGTGCGCACGCTCCCATGCCTGGTTGTCGGGCTGCGCACCGAAGGTGGTCACGTACTCCGGTGAACCGGGGAACGGGAACATGGGCACTGGCTCGCTGACCCAAACGCCGCTTGCTTTCAAATGGTCCTGGAACGTCTTTACCGCGATCGGATCGTCGTGCTCGGTCTTGATCAGGTTGGCCTGCACCCACGGAATGCGCGTCTTCGCGTAGATCAGCAGTTCGCTGATGCGCTCCGTGGTGTACTTGCAGTTTTTGTTCATCTCGTCGCGGCCCTGCTCCGTAATGCTCTCGATGCCGCACTCCATGCTGATGCAATGGGCGCGGCCGAGCAGGTCGAGCGACTCTTCATTCCAGAGGTCGATGCGCGACTGGAAGCCGATGCTCAATGGACGTTTCGCAATCTCCTCCAGCAGAAGGCGCACGTTCTTGCCGACGCCGAAGATCTCGTCGATGAAGTAGACATACGTCACGCCGCGCGCGATCAACGCATCGATCTCAGCGACTACCTCGACCACGTCGCGCTCGCGGTATTTGTTGCGGAACTGTGTTTTGTTGCAGAAGGTGCAGGCATAGGGGCAGCCACGGGCAAATTCAAGCTCAGCACCCAGGCCGTCCACTGGGGTGAAGATGTGGTGCTTGTGCGTGTGCAGCTCGATCGGGTAGTCGGAAAAGTCGAGCCGCGTAACAAACTTCATATCGACCACGCCGAGCGGCTCACTGGCCTGTATCACCTTGCCGTTCTCAAGCCACACACAGCCTGGAATGGCGAACTTCGGCGTATTCGCCAGCAGTGGCAGCATCTGATCGGGCTCGCCGCGCAGGACCACATCGGCACCAGTCTTGTGCAGGGTCGCAATCGGGGTCGATGACCCATGCGGCCCGATGATGACCGTTGTCGGCTTATGTTCGCGGTCCGATGTAAGCGCGCGCAGCCATGCCTGCGGCACCCGCAGTTCCGGTTGCGGACAGCGCCAGAACAGGTAGGAGTTCGCGGTGGGCATCACAAGGAAGTCTTCGCGAAATTCTTCCAGCTTTGCCCGGACTTCTCCCGGTGTGAGCTTCAGCAGGAAGGCATCAACCAGCAGCACCTCATGCCCGGCACGGCGCAGAAACTCGCGCGCGCCCAGCAGTTCCAGCGGCACCACAGGCTGCTGCGAGCCGAAGTACGTGGATCCTTCCCAGCTCCAGTGCGGATTGACGAGCGCAAACCTCAACGCGCGCCCCCTGCAAGTTCTGCCGTGGCGCTCACTCTCACTGGCACCTCTCCTGACTCTCCTGACTCTGCCGTCACGCCTGCACGCTGGGCAATCAGGGCCCGGTTGGCGCTGTAGAAAGCCTCGATGCTGTCAAGGATGTCATCCAGAGAACGTGTCGGGGCCCAACCCACATCCTGCCGGATCTTGGTGATGGAAGAGACATAGAGCGGCTGGTCGCCGGGGCGAACTGGGCTGGCGGCAAGCCGCGCCTTTTTGCCTGTGCGCTGCTCGATGCGCTGCAGCAATTCAAAAATCGAAGTGGAGCGCTCCATGCCGCCGCCCACGTTGTAGACCTGTCCTGATGCTGCGGAGATATTGCTGCGTGCCGCGAGAAACGCGTCCATCAGATCGTTCACGTGCAAGACATCGCGCACCTGCAGTCCATCACCGTAGACCGTGATCTTGCGGCCGGAGAGCACGCTGTACACAAAGTGAGCGACCCATCCCTGGTCCTCATTCCCGAACTGGCGCTGACCGGCGATGCAGCTCATGCGCAGCACCACTGTTGGCAGGTCGTAGATGCGGGCATAGTCGCGTACGTACTGGTCGGCGGCGCCCTTGCTGCAGCCGTAAGGCGAATGAAAGTCCAGCGGCGCGGCTTCAGTAACACCGGCAAATCCGGCGGCCTCCGCCACGTAGCGTGTATTTCCCTTCACGACAGGCACCGTGTCCAGCGAGCCGTAGACCTTGTTGGTCGAGGTGAAGAAGACCATGGGCTGGCGACCATGCCGGCGCGCGGCTTCGAGCACGTTGAATGTTCCCTGCGCGTTGATGTCGAAGTCCACCTTGGGGTCTGCAATGGACGTGGTAACGGCCACCTGCGCCGCCAGATGATAGACCTCATCGGCATACCGCGATGCGTCACTGACCTGCTGCGCATTGCGCACATCGCCGTGGATATAGCGCAGGTTCTTTGCGGCAGGCAGCGTGCGCAACCAGCTCAGATTGTGTTCCGTACCGCGGCGAGACAGATTGTCGAATACGGCAACGTTGGTGTTGCCTTCCGCAAGCAGCCTCGCAGCCAGGTTGGCCCCGACAAATCCCGCGCCGCCGGTGATCAGAACCTCACGTGCACTTGCCATCCGAATGCGTCGACCTTTTCCTATGTTCTTGTTCTTTGTACGAATGTACATCGTAACGGACGGTCAAGCCGATCGGAACGACAGGTAAGTCCTGAAGTCGCGGCTTACTTCCAAACGCTGTTGAAATTCATAACTTCATAAAAACAATGGTTGATCCGCCACTGTCATGCTGTCAGTCCATGCGCCGCAAGCTGCTGCAGCATGGTGTCCGCCTTGTCTTCAGCTTCCTGGGACTGCAGCCAATCTGCCAATTCCGCAAATCCTTCCTCATGCAATACCTGCGGCTCATACCCAAGCAGTTCCCGTGCCCGGGAAATGTCCGCGTAGCAGTGGCGAATGTCCCCGGCGCGGTACTTGCCCGTGATCACTGGCTCAATGCCCTTGGAACCGAGCGCCGCCGCAAGCAGTTCCGCAACGCGCCGGATGGAAACAGGATTGCCGGAGCCTACATTGATGACCTGGCCATTGGATGCAGGTGCGTCCATCGCGAGAAGGTTGGCACGCACAATGTCGTGAATCGAGACAAAATCCCGCTGCTGCTCGCCGTCCTCGAAGATCAGCGGCTGCTTGCCATTGATCATGCGTGAGGCAAAGACCGCGGCCACGCCCGTATACGGGTTCGAGAGAGCCTGCCGCGTTCCGTAAATGTTGAAGAACCGCAGCGCGGTAACAGGCAGCCCATAGGTGCGGCCATAGATCATGCACAGCTCTTCCTGGTCTCGCTTGCTGAGGGCGTACATGCTGTTGATCTCGGAAGGCTTCTCCTCATCGGTGGGCACAGGTTTCAGCGGACCGCTGCCGCCTACGCTTACCTCCCACTCACCACGCTTCAACTGCTCCACCGTGCGCACGGGCGGTGCGTAGGCCCTGCCGTCATCGCCCACATAGCGGCCCTCGCCGTAGATGGACATGGAGGACGCAACCACGATCTTCTCGATCGGCGACCTGGTGTCAAGAATGGCCTGCAAGAGTTCCGCCGTACCCTGCGTGTTCACGCTCATGTAGCGGCTGATTTCGTACATGCTCTGGCCGACGCCGACTGTTGCGGCAAAGTGGTAGACCACATTGATTCCATCGAGGACGGACTTGAGCAGATTCGGGTCGCGCACGTCGCCGTGCACCAGTTCGACCTCGGTTGACAAGTAGTCTGGACGCACGCCACCGGGATGCACCTGGTTCGTCAGGTCGTCCAGTACGCGCACGGCGTGGCCCTGCCGCAGCAGGCCGTCCGCCAGATGCGAGCCGACGAAACCGGCACCGCCGGTGATAAGGACCTGCCGCTTACGCGATGCAGGGAGTGTCTGTGCGCTCTGGATGCTCAAGCTGTAATTACCTCGCTCTGTTCGTTCTCAATTTGTTCGATCTCTTCACGCCTGCGTTTCATCTGCGGCAGGTCATACAGCGATCCCGCAGCTTCGTTCACCGGACCGGTCTGCCCCGGCGAGGCATAGCGCTTCACTGCCCACTCAGCGAACTCCGCAAAGTCTGCGATGTCCTTCGGCGGACTGGTGTGATGGTCCTCCAGCCCGAGATGGCCGGGGGTGAAGCAGAGCGTCATCGCGACCTGAAAGTCCGCCAGCGCCGTAAACATTTGGTCGAACCACTCCGCTGCGTTGGGCCGGTAGGCATCGGCCCAGCTTAGCCCCGTCCGCAGATACTTCACATGGTGCGCCTTCATCCACGCAACTGCGTCGGCAAGCCGGTGGTCCTCAAAGTGGAACCACTGGCACAGGCCCACGGAGCCGTCTTTTGGAAAGTCCGCCGCGGCCAGCTTGGGCGTGCCATCATGCTTCAGCAGGCCCAGGTAATAGTGCCGGTAATACGAAGATCCTTCCGCCTCTTTGTGGCGCGTCTCTGCAGGCCAACTCGGCGGCAGGTCGTAGAGCGAATACCAGTGGATGCGGGGTGTCTTGCCCCGGATGAGCTCGACCGTCCGGTTGAACCCCATCTGCGCAACCTCTTCGAGACCGAAGGACGAGCAGCCGACTTCCGTGACCCACACCGGCTTGCCCGTGACCGCGGCCGCCTCCGCAATCCTGGCCGGCCACTCCGTCAGTTGCCAGTGGTTCCAGTCCAGGGGGAAACCGTGGATCGCAACGGCATCCACATGGTCCATCACGCCATAGCCTGTTTGCAGGCGCAGCCAGTCGGGGTCCCCGCTGGAAACACCCCCCAGCACGATCGGCAACGCCCGGTTCACGGCGCGCATGGCCATGGCACCCAGCTTCACCATTTCCGCAAACTGCGTCCAACCGGGATCCAGATGAAAGTTCCAGTGCGACAGATTGTTCGGCTCGTTCCAGACGACGACTGCTTCCACCATGCTTGCTGGCCTGTCTCGCTCTCTTTGCCGGTGCTGCCGAAATCGCAGCAAGCCGGAACTTCAATCATCTAAGTAGATGCTCAGGTTAGTACGTTTTGTCGCTTCTGTCTTCCCAGGACCGTTCGCCGCTCATTCCTTGGTAGGGGCAAGCTGCCAGTTGCCCTATCGCAACCGCCCGGCTTGCCGTGTACACTAACGCAGTACGCACCCTCGCGGAAGAACCTGCTTCCGCACCGTGTCGGGACGTGGCTCAGCCTGGTAGAGCGCACCCTTGGGGTGGGTGAGGTCGCTAGTTCGAATCTAGTCGTCCCGACCATTTACTTCCTCCTATAAAACTCTATTGCTACCGCAGATAACGGTTCCGCTGCAGGCGGAAAACGTTTCGCGTATGCTTTTGGCAATCCACTCTCTTGAGACGTTCTGCCCTGATGATCTCCGGCTGTCGACGTAGCGCCGTGCATACACTTGCACGATTCACCTTGCTTGCGGCCAGTCTGCTTGCCCCGCTGTATGCGGCCGCGCAGAACACACCCGTGCCGACGGGCGAGCCCGAGGTACTGCAGACGCCTGCTGGCACGACGGAAGTCGGCGTGCTGACGGGTGCGGAGTACCGTATCGACGTTCCCGGCAACTGGAACCGCGGGCTGGTGGTCTTCTACCACGGCTACTCCGAACGACCTTTTCGCTACCGCCTGGATGGCTCTATTGGCTCGCAGGCCGAGCCCATGCTGAAACGCGGCTACGCCATCATCCAGAGCGGCTACTCCGAAACCGGATGGGCATTGCGCGTGGCCTACCCGGAGACCGAGGCGCTGCGACGCTACTTCATTAAAAAATACGGCAACCCGCGCGAGACGATCGCCGCCGGTGGCTCCATGGGCGGTGCGCTCACCATGATCACCATGGAACTGAACCCCAAGAACGTCTACACCGCCGGCCTTGACCTCTGCGGTGCGGTGGGCCCCAGCTTCGTGCACCTGAACCGCCGTTTTGCATGGCGTGCAGCGTTCGACTACTACTTCCCCGGGCTGATGCCGCCGCTCGACCCCGTTCCCCCAGCATTCGAGGAAAGCGAGGCGCTGCGCCAGCGGGTCGTCGCCGCCCTGAAAGCGAAGCCGGACGCGGCGCTCGCCATGCGCAACCTTACCGGCCTGCACAGCGACATCGAAGTCGCGCGTGCCGTGGGCTACTACACCTATGTGGTCGGCGATCTGCAGAAGAAGGCAGGCGGCAATCCCTTCGACAACCGGAACTACCTTTACACCGGCACAAGCACCGACACAAAGACCGATTACGCCCTGAACGACGGCGTGCGCCGGTACGCAGCCGATCCAAAGGCGCAGAGCTATCTGATGGCGCACTATTCGCCCAGCGGCAGGCTCACGCGCCCCATGCTGGCGCTGCACACGATTTACGACCCGCTTATCCCGGCGACTACGCTCTCGCTATACAACTCAGAGGTAACGGCAGCGGGCTTTGCGCAGAATCTGGTTCAACAGTACGTGCACCGGGAAGGCCATTGCACCTTCACCTCAGACGAGGTAGGCCGCGCTTTTGATGAACTCATCCGCTGGGCGCATACCGGCGTCGCACCCCAGGCAGGTCTGCTCCGCTAGCTTGAACTGAAGATCATGCCCGGCTCACCGGTTGACCACTGCCTGCCCTTTCCCGGCTTCTGAGCAGCCTGCCCTGGTAGATGGAGAGCACCGTACCGAACAGGTCGTGGAACGTGACTGCCTTGGGCTTGGTACTTTGCCGGTAAAACTGCAGCGTCTGTTCGTGATTACCGAGACACGCCGCAACTCCCGCTCCTCTACATCGATGTATTGCTGGGTCTCTTCGGGCTTTTCGCTGGCGCGCGCCAGATAAAGCAGGTTGGTCACGCTTCCAGGGGCTTGTTGATCTCGTGGCCGATCGACGCGGCCAGTCTGCCGACCGCTTCTGCTGGTGATTCATCCCTCAATATCTTAATCGGACAGGAAGGCGCTCCATGCTGACCGATACAGCGACAGTGCCCGGTACATGTGGCGGCTTTCTTTGCAGGAGCTACGCATGCCCAACTCGTTTCGGAGCCGCAGGGGGCGCGCACATCGGTCGGAAGGAGCTTTGGCTGAAAGCGCACGGTTCCCGGCCAGAAGTACCGGCTTAGGTCGCCCGGCGCTCCTGCTCCCAAGCGATGGCGTCTGCGATACCAGCTTCTTTTGAAGTCTGCGGACGCCACTGCAGAAAGCGTGTCGCCTTGCTGTTATCGGCAACAAAGTATTTCTGGTCATTGGCGCGCCACGGCAACGTCACAGGATGCATGCGGACCCGCAGCTTCTGCTCCAGGTGCAGAAACAACTCGCGCAAAGACATGCTGTTCTCATACCCGCCGCCGATATTGAAGGCCTGCCCTTTTGCCTGCTGCACATGATCATGCGCGGCAAGATAACATCGCACCGCATCGGAGACGTGTAACAGGTCGCGTACCTGCTTGCCATCGCCGTTCATGGTAAAGGTGTGCGCCGGGTCGGCCGCAGTCTGCATCGCCTGCTGGCAAAACCAGCCTACCCAGCCCTGATCGAAGGTGGAGATCTGCCTTCCGCCATAGATCGTGGAATGGCGAAACACCACCGCGTTCACGCCGAAGTTGCGCGCGTATTCCAGCATGTACTGGTCGGCCGCACCTTTGCTGCAGCCATACGGTGTAAAGAACTCAAGCCGGGCGTGCTCGTCGATGCCCTTTGCGCCCTCAGGCTCCCACCGCGTCGGCAGCTCGCGCAGAACGCAGTTCTCAAGCTCGCCGTAGACTTTGTTACTTGAGGCATAAACCACGGTCGCTTCAGGAGCAAGCAGCCGCACCGCCTCAAGCACGTTGATCGAGCCAAGCACATTTACCTCGAAATCCCGCCGCGGGTTTTCAAGCGAAGTGGTCATCGCCACCTGGCCAGCCAGATGAAAGACGCAGTCGATCTTGTGCTTGCGGAAGACGCTTTCAACATCTGCGGCATTGCGCGTGTCCGCGTGATAAAAGCTGAACTCACCCCGGTCGCGTAACCATTGCAGGTTGGTCGGCGTACCGGGCCGCGTGAAGTTATCCAGCACAATAACTTTTTTTCCCTGGCGAATCAGTTCTGCCGTAAGATTGCTGCCGACAAACCCACAACCGCCCGTTACCAAATAAGCCAACTTAGTTTCTTCCCTTCTCCCGCTCTAACTCTTCGTTCCGAAACCGCAGCATCTTTCTCATGGAACTTAGATAAGTTAATAGAAACAGGGGAAGATTGCGCTTACTCTCTCCTGCCTTGCGCTGCTCGAACGTCATGGGAACCTCAAGCACCGTGGACTTCGTGGGCCCATAGACCAGCCGGATCAGGATCTCCTCCACGATGTCGAAGTTATTCGAGACAAGCGACAGCGACCGCACCTGGTCGCCACGATAGAGACGGAAGCTGTTACTCACGTCTTCCGCCGGCAGCTTGAATGCAAGACGATACGCAATGTTTAATACGCGGCTCATCAGGATCAGGATGTAAGGATTTTCGGTATTGCCCCCTTTTACGTAGCGAGACCCGATCACGACATCGGCCAGCGTGCGGCTGTTCCATAACTTGCCCGTGTCTTTAGGGTTATGCGAGCCGTCGGAGTCCATAAGCAGCACGTACTTACCGCGTGATGCCAGGATGCCGGAACGCACCGCGTCGCCGTAGCTCTCACCGCCTGTACGCGGCCTGTGGGTCACGCCGTTCGCGGCACAGACTGCGGCAGTATCGTCCAGCGGCTGCATGGAATCGGAGACGATGATCTCGTAACGATTCGAGAGCCCCTGCACGACCGGAACAAGCCCGGGAAGCAGGGTGCGAAGCGAATCGGCCTCACGATAGGCCGGCAGAACAACGGACAGTTCTACGGTGGGAAGCTCGACGGGTTCACGCATGAAGTGGGCAGGGCTCTTTCATCTTAAGTGCCGGGTACTGTTCCTGTCCCAATTCCCAAACCGCCCTCGCCAGCGGAACCTCCGGCTGCCATCCCAGCACCTCGCGTGCGTGCGCTATGTCGGCAACGGAATGCATCGGTTCAAAGGGATGCATCTTTACCGCGCCGTATTCGATTTTCGGTGCAATCTCCAGTTCCGCACAGACTTTCTCCACAAGTGACCGAAGCGGCACAGACAGACCACTGCCCAGGTTGTACTTCTCGGTCGTCCCGGCCTGTGGTGCTTCAATCGCCAGCTCCACGGCACGCGCGATGTCATTCACCGCGCAGAAGTCGCGCACCTGCCTGCCTTCGGTCATGGGCAGGACCTCGCCTGAAACTGCAGCGGCAAGGATGCGCGGGAAAAGGCGCTCACCGCCATCGTGCGCGCCGGTAAACGCAAAGGGACGCACAATGGTGAGCCGACGCTTGAACTCTGCCGCGGCAGCCTGCAGCATGGAGTCGCCCGCGGCCTTGCTCGCCCCGTAGGGGTGCAGCGTCTCGATGGGGTCGGTCTCGCGCAGCGGACGTCCCTGCTCCCGGTAGACCAGCCCTGTGCTCACGTAGATGAAGTGCGATTGATGATCGAAACGGCAATTCATCTGGAAGAGTCGCATGGTCGATTCCACATTGAAGTGCATCAGGTCGAACCAGGATCCCTTTGGGGGCCTCAGACCGCTGGCCGCGCAGTGCACGATCACGTCCGGATTGACTCGCTCGAAAATCTGCGCCGTGTGGATCGCGTCACTCAACTCGTGGTCGACAAACTGCACGTGCTCCGACAACGAATCCAGCTTTGCATGCCGGGTGCGTAAAGGAGCGACGATGTCGTACCTGCCTGCATCGGCAAGCCGCCGCAGCACATTAAAACCCAGCGTTCCGCTGCCGCCGGTCACCAGGATGCGCTTGCGTTCAGAGCGCCCCGCGCCTCGGTCCTGCTTCATCCGACCCAACCTTTACGCAATGCATGCCTTGATGACCGTGCGCGGATTCAAGCAAAACACACCGTCTACCGAACCGCAACCGCAGGGTCCTTGTATATCCTCTCTGGGCGTCTACCAGCGTGCTATTCGCCCGCAAGCCGCTGATACGGGTCGAGCCTGGACGGGTGGCATTGCCGGAACGCCACGATCTCAACAGAATGGTGCTTTCAGAGGAACATGGCTTCAGCCATGCCGTAACACTCTGCCTGAGCACGCGGCTTTAGCCGCTGAGCTACGCTTTGCTCACTGCAGCCGGGCTTAGCCTACAAGCCGAGCTCGGAATGAAGCGCAACTCCTTTTGTAGGAGGCGCACAGCGAGAGCTTTGCCCCTTCAAAAGCGAACTGCGCAAAAGAACAAAAGGACATCTCATTGCACCACATCTGCTGCACGTTGCATTTTCGCCTTATCTTCTCCTAGACTCACCCCATGCAGCGGGCGCTCAACTGGCTCTTTCTCGATCTGAACTCCTACTTCGCCTCTTGCGAACAGGAGGCGCGCCCGGAACTGCGCGGCAAACCCATCGCCATCGTTCCCGTGCAGGCAGACACCACCTGCTGCATCGCGGTCAGCTATCAGGCCAAGTCTTACGGTATACGGACTGGCACCTCCGTTGCGCAGGCCAAAACACTCTGCCCGCAACTCCAACTGGTAGAAGCCCGGCCGGGACTCTACGTGGAGTTTCACCACCGCATCAAGGCGGCGATTGAGCGCTGCGTGCCCGTGCATACCGTGCTCTCGTGCGATGAGTTCGCCTGCCAGCTTACCGGCGACCAGTGCCGCGCGGAGCGGGCGACCGAACTCGCCTACGCCATCAAAGCCGAGTTGCGGAACCTGGGCACCACACTGCGCTGCTCCATCGGTCTGGGACCGAACCGTCTTCTCGCCAAGATTGCCGGCGAGATGCAGCGCCCGGACGGGCTGATGGTGTTGGAGCCGGAGGCCCTGCCCCAGTCCCTGCACTGCCTCGCGCTTACCGACATTCCCGGTGTTGGCCGGCGCATGGCGAAACGGCTGAATGCCAGCGGCATTCAAACCGTGGAGCAACTGTGCGGCTGCTCACGCTCGCAAATGAGCCGGCTCTGGGGCGGGGTCGTCGGGGAACGCATGTGGCTCTGGCTACGCGGTGAGGACTTCGCCGAGCCTGCAGCCAGGCCACCGCAGTCGTTCAGCCGCCAGCACATTCTGCCGCCCAACTGCCGTAACCCTGAGCGTGCACGCGCCATCGCCATCAAGATGCTGCATTCGCTTGCCATGCGCCTGCGCCGCCAGGGGCTCTGGGCGACAGGCCTGTGGATGCAGGTCGGCTACCTGGGCAAGCGCTACGCCTTCCAGGGCAGCGCGGCCATGCCGCCCTGCCAGGACCCCTACACGTTGCAGGCACACCTACTGGACCTGTGGCGGAACGCCTCCGCCGATCCTCCAGCCGACCTTACTTTGGCCGTGACTGGCCTGGTGGCCCACGCCGCACAGGACATGTTCGACTCCGCAACGGCAATCGCTGCACGCGACCGCGTGGCGGGCACGATCGACAAGCTGAACAAAAGATATGGCATTCACTCCGTCTATCTCGGCTCCATTGCCGATGTGCGGCACGAAGCGCCCATGCGCATTTCCTTTGGTCCGCCGCCGCCTCTCGAAGACTTTCGGCCACAATGAAAAGCCAGCGGCAAGAAGACGTTCTATCGAGCGGTCACGGGAGCTGCCTATAATAGCGTATGGGCCTGGAGGGGACGGCAACCCCGTCCGCTACATCCGATCTCGCAAACATTCCAACCACCGACTCCGGTCGCAACCTGGAGGCGGCATTGCCTGCGCCTGCCCCGCTGCAACCGGCGGACAGCATTCGCCGCCCGGTTTTCGTGGCCAACAGCAGCGCGAATGATTCGCTCGCCGAGCCCAGCGGCACGCTTGAGTCCACGGCCCCGGCTGCTCTGCAGGCATCCGGAAATCCTGATTCCGCGGCCTATTTGCACGGTGCCCCGCAGGCGCAGTCCAGCGACATTGATGCCAAGTTCGACCACCTGCTCGCCACGGTACACGCTAACCGCCCTGCGGACGACCTCGAGATCGTTCGCGACGCCTGGCGTTTCTGCATGCAGCAGCACGAGGGCCAGAAGCGCGCCAGCGGCGAGCCCTACATCATTCATCCGCTGGAAGTAGGCCAGGTGTTGGCGGAGATGAAGATGGACTCCACCGCCATCGCCGCGGGCCTCTTGCACGACGCCGTCGAAGACACCGATGTGACCTCGCCGGAGATCGCGCGGCGCTTCGGCGAACAGGTCGCCCACATCGTCGAAGGCGTCACCAAGCTCGACCGCATCAAGTTCGCCAACAAAGAGGACCACCAGGCCGAGAACATCCGCAAGATGCTGCTGGCCATGGTCACCGACATTCGCGTGGTCATTATCAAGATGGCTGACCGCCTGCACAACATGCGGACCCTCGCGCACCTGCGCCCGGAAAAGCAGCTCAAAATCGCCCGCGAGACCCTCGACATCTTCGCGCCGCTTGCGCACCGGCTGGGCATGGGCAAGCTGCGCGGCGAATTCGAGGACCTCGCCTTCCAGTACGTGGACCCCGAAGCCTTTCTGAGCCTCGCGCAAAACGTGGAGCAGATTCGCAACGATGGTGGCGAGCGCCTGCTAGAGACAATCGCAGAAAAGATCGAGGCGCAGCTTACCCGCCACGGCCTGCCTGGCCGCGTGGAGCACCGCATCAAGCGGCTCTACTCCATCCAGCAGAAGCTCATCAGCACCAGCGTTGACGGTATTCCGGATGTCGCGCAGGTGCACGACCTCTTCGCCGTCCGCGTCATCACCAGCACCGTGCAGGACTGCTACGCGATCCTCGGCCTGCTGCATTCGCTGTGGCGCCCCGTGCCCGGCCGCATCAAGGACTTCATCGCAATGCCGCGGCCCAACCTCTACCAGTCGCTGCACACCACGCTGGTGGCCGAGGGCGGGCACCAGTTTGAAGTCCAGATCCGCACGGAGGAGATGCACCGCATCGCCGAAGACGGCATCGCCGCGCACTGGAAGTACAAGGCTAACGAAACCGTCTCCGCCAAGGACGAGCAGCGCCTCGCCTGGGTACGCCAGTTGATGGAATGGCAGCGCGAGATGACCGACCCGAACGAGTTCATGTCGACGCTCAAGATCGACCTGTACCCCGAGGAGGTCTACACCTTCACGCCCAAGGGCAAGGTGGTCGTTCTGCCCAAGGACGCCAGCCCCATCGACTTCGCCTACACCATCCACACGGAGGTGGGCCACACCGCCGTGGGTGCCAAGGTCAACGGACGCATTGTGCCGCTGCGCTATCGCCTGCGCAACGGCGACATTGTGGAGATCAGCACACAGGCCGGCCACACGCCCTCACGCGACTGGCTCACCTTCACAAAATCCTCACGGGCCCGCAACAAGATCAAGCACTGGCTCAACGAGCATCAGCGCGAACGCGCCATCGAAATCGGCCGCAAGCTCCTGGAGCGCGAGGCGCGCAAGTTCGACGTCTCGCTCAAAAAGCTGGCCACCGCCGACTACACCCGCGTCGCGAACGAGTACGGCCTTGGTGGAGAGCAGGACCTGCTCAGCGGCATCGGCTTCGGCAAGTACTCCGCCCGCCAGACGCTCAACCGTCTCGTACCCGGCTCCACCGCCCCCGGCAGCGAGCAGGGCAGCACTGCAACTCCGGGTGCGCCAGCCTTTTCGACAGCTCCATCGTCGGAAAGGGTGGGGTCGGAATCCAACGGCAGTTCTCAGAATTTCAACCCTGCCAAAGTCGGCCTGCCCGGCAACGAGATCAACAAACTCACCCCGGACGCCCGCCTCGTCTACTTTTCGAAGGGCTCCGAATCACTCCAGGTCGAGGGGCAGAACGCCCTGCTCGTCTACCGCGCGCGCTGTTGCAACCCCATCCGCGGCGAGGAGATCGTCGGCTACGTCACCCGCGGCAAAGGCGTCGCCGTCCACGCCAGAAGCTGCCCCAACGTGCAAAATCTGCTCTACGAGTCCGACCGCCGCATCCAGGTCGAGTGGTCCCCCGCCCCGGACGACGTGGCCAAACAAAACGGCAGCAGCAAATCCGGCAAGAGCACTGTCCCCGACGACTCGAGCAGCAACCAGAAACAAGAAACCAGAAACTACAAACCCACCCGCTACCCCGTCCGCCTGGTCATTACCTGCGACGACCGCAGCGGCATGCTCAAAGAACTGACCGCCATCATCTCCGACGACGACACCAACATCAAGTCCGTAGACAGCCGCACCAACCCCGACGGCACCACCGCCAACGTTGAATTCGTCGTAGAAACCCTCGACCTGCGCCACCTGACCAAACTCACCACCGACCTGAAACAGGTGCCAGGGGTGAGAGAGGTGCACCGGGTCAGTAAGGTATGAAGATTATGCCTTATACTTCCGACCACCACAATGTCCAACCTATTTGCCGCTCTAGAGTCCTTAAACGCAGACTCTCTCGCAATGCAGCTCTCATTGCTTGAGCACGTGAACATGACCAATGCGTTAGTGCCAAAGGTGAAGAGTGGCTTTAATGCTGGCGTGAAGTTTGTAGATGATGTGGCACGCTTCTTTGGCAGTACGACTAAGATCATCGAAGATGTCGACGCTACCGATATGAAAGCGATGGTGCAACGGGCCTATTCTCGACATAAAGACACTGCCACACGCTCGTTGATCAACGAAATCCGTGTTTGCTGCGCGTCAAGGACGGGGCTGGCAAGAGGCGTGTCAGATACGCGATTAAGCTTAAAGGTCATTGACGAAGCGGCGGAGTTTTACGACGTTAGCGAGTGGCTCACGCCTGCGGAAAAAGCAGCAAGCGTGATCACGCGTCACCAAGAGGAATCCCTTGCCAATCTGCGCAAAATGGTGGGCAAGATGTCGCAAGAAGAAAGAGCCAAGTTCGAGAAGGCAGTGACTCAAGAGCTGCAGAATCTGCCTCATGAAAAGAGAGCAGCGGTACTGCGCGATTTGCATCTCGACAGCTTATCGGGCGAGGCAGTTACGAAAGCGCTACTCGCATCGGGGGGGGCCTTGGGAAGTATGGCAGCACTCAGCGCTGCGGGGTTCGGAGCGTACGTCGCACTTACGACTGTCATCCACGCTGTTGCTACGACATTGTTGGGCATTACTCTACCCTTTGCCGTGTACACAACCGCCACCTCAGTTCTTTCGCTGCTTACAGGTCCGGTGGGCTGGCTAATAACTGGCGCAACAATGTTCGTCACTTGGCAGCATTCCGAAAAGAAGCTATCGCGCTCTTTGTTTGCTGGCCTGGTCACCAGTTCCGCAGAGCATCTTCCTCCTTTGTCAACCTTCGCGTCACCTTCCGGTTCATTCAACCCACAGATCACGGACAAAGCGGCAGAAGCTCTTATCAGCCTCGACGAAAAAGCTCGTCAGACGCAGAGAAATCTCGAAGTCGCTCAAATGCAGTTAGTAAGGGTTCAAAAGCGACTTAGAGGGGCCGAAAGCGCTAGAGAGGAA